>NZ_JBHYUU010000082.1:0-34159 GCF_042749955.1 Kitasatospora sp. NPDC059462
TGGGCCCCCCCCCCCCCGCCTGCGGGGGGGGCGGGGGGGGCGCCCCCCCCCCCCCCCGGGGGGGGACCCCCCGCGGCGGGGCGCGCCCCCGCCCCCCCCGGCGCCCGGGGCCCCGCGCCTGTTTCCGGACACAGCCGTGCCCCCGGCGTCCGAGCGCCGCCATCACGGCCCCGAGGAGTGCCGGTGCGCCTTGCGGCTGCAGGCGATGGTGCCGGTGCCGGTGCGGTCGGGATCGGCGAGGCGGCGTACACCGGCAGCGGCCGGGTCCGCGGCGTGGACCACGGCGTCGGTGCGGACGGCTTCGAGTTGCGCTCCCCGAAGCGTGGGACGGCCGTCCGGGGACAGGAAGGCCGCTGAGTCGGAGCCGGCCGGGCAGGGCCTGCCCTTGTCGGCCCGGAGCCCGGCCCTTGTCGGCCCGGAGCCCGGCCGGGCCGACGCATCGGCCACGAGGGCCCTGCCCATCCTGCTCCACGGGAAAGGAGCCGCCCCTCCTCGTGTGGGGACGGCCGGTGAGTTTCGCCCCGCGGACCTCACCGACGCAGGTCACAGCCGTGCGCGCAGCGCTGCTCCTGCGCCGCGGCAGGCCGGTGCGGCAGCAGGACGACGGGATGCGGCAGTCGTGCTGCCGTTGGCCCGGTACGGTCCCTTCGAGGGCGCACGAAGAGGCCGCCGCTCTGTGCCGGGGAGGCCCGCCACTTCCGGCGCTCGCGGTCCGAACCTCCCGACGACAGGAACGGTAGATGACCGACAAGGCGTTACCCCCGTCCACGCAGATCTCCGTGCGGCCGAACCCGTTCTTCGGGCTGCCCGTCGCGGTGGGCGGCCTGCTGATCTCTTTGCCCAAGGCACTCGATGGCGGCTCGACCGCACCGGTGTACGCCCTCGCGGTGGTCGTGAGCGCCCTGGTGCCCGCGATGGTGCTGCTGCTGTCCGTCACCGTCGGCAGCGGCGTGATCACCGTGCGCCGGGGGCTGCGCCGCACGTCCATCCCCTTGACGAAGCTGCGGTCGGTGGTGGCCGAGGGGAGCGGCGATCGCGGGCCGCACATGCTTGTGCTGGAGGACCGTGACGGGACGCGCTGCCGGATTCCCTTGCCGGCCGTACGGCGCCGGGACCGGCAGCGACTTGTCACCGCCCTCGAACGCACCGCCCCACCCGGCGCCGTACGACAGGACCGGGCTCTGCGTCACCTGCTGGGACTCCCGGGCTGACAGCGCGGCTCCGGGGCCGAGGCCGACCCCCGGCCGCAGCGGAGGACGACGGCGAGCCCGGGAAACGGCGCCGTGGTGCCGGCCTCGGCGGTGCCACCCTTGGATCCATGCGGGCGCGGGCTCGTCGGCCGCCGGGACCACCCGCCCGGCCGGTGAGTTCCGCCCCGCCGACTCCGCCGGCAGCCCCTCCGCGAGGCCTTCGCGGGCCGCCTCCGGACCGCCGCTGAAGGCCGGCAGCGCGGCCAGGTGTGTCCGGCGCTCGGCCCGGACGGCCTCCAGCGCGCGCCGCGCCGCGATCAGGTCGTCGGGGTACTCGAAGGTCTTCTCTTGCCCATCGCACCATCGCACGATCGTGCGAGTGCCTCAGCCGGGTCGTGGCCGCGCCCCGCCGCGGGCCCGCCGCCGGTTCGTGGCGGGCCCGGAGCGTCCTCGCCGATGGCGGCCGGTGGCCCCGGGGCCCGCGCGGGCGCGTCGCCGGGCTGTTCGAAGCGGGCCGGCCAAGCCGCCACTACTCGAAGCCACCGCCTGGCCGGCAGGACGTCTGGTCCGGATGTCCAAGAGACCCGCGCTGCCCACGGGGTGTCATCGCCCGGCGCCTAGCCCACTGAGTCCGGCTCCGACCCTGGCCAGCATCTGACCGAGGAGGTGGAGGGCCCGTGCCCGTGTCGGCGCTCCTCGCGCCGTTCCCGTCCAGTAGGTGTCGGTGAGGGTCTCGGTCATCGCGAGGATCCGGTCTTCGTCCCGGGCGGCCAGCACGAGGGCGAAGCGCACGTAGTCACCGATGTCACTGCCCTGCGGGTGCTGGTGGACGAAGGCCTGCAGGCGTGGGATCAGGGCGGGCAGGGTGCGTTCGGTGGGAAAGACAACGGCGAGGCCGGCGAGGGCCAGCCGAACCGCCGGGCATTCGGCCGACCAGCGGATCAGCAGATCCGGCGTGTGGGCCTGAACCGCGCCGCGGGCCCGGGCCTCACTGTCGGGATCGGAATGCCGCCGGGTGGCCGGCCAGGCCTCGGCGAGATGGCGCTCGGCGACGGTGGCGGCCCTGAACAGCAGGCTGACGGCCTGGAACCGCTGTCGGGCGGGGACCCGGTCGTCGACAGCCAGGGCCGAGAGCAGGACGAGTCCGTCGGCAGTGGTCGGCCGGCAGGTGTCCTGGTGGAGGATCTCGTTGTAGAAGTCCCCGAGAAAGCTCCGCTCGTCCCAGCGGAAGTCGACCCCGGAGTCGAACAGCACCGCCGCCTGGGGCGGCCTGCGGCCCGGCAGGCGATCGACAATGACATCCCGGAAGACCTGCCGGATCGGCGGACCGGCAGCACCCGCGCCGCACCGGACCTGCTCGGCTTCGGCATCCCTCTCCATGACCGGCGCAGCCTACTGGAGCATCCCGGTCCGGCAGCCTGCCGCCCTGGCCACCTGGCCTGTTGAGGACTGCCTCGCCCCCCCGGCGCCCGCTGCCGCGACCCGACCCGGCTACGCGCCGCCTTCGCCGAACTCCTCACCGACTGCCCCGCCGACCAGGAGCCCCTCGAACCCGGCGAGCAGAGGTCCGTTCAGCGCCTGCTGGAGCGCCTGGCCACCCCCGTCCCCGCGGGCCACTGCCCGGTCTGCGCCCGGACGCTGCCCCCGCCCGCCGCCCCCGCGCCCGCCGCTACCGCATGGGGGTGCGGGGTGGAGGAGCCCCTTGAAGTGAGCTCGCCGACCGCCCCGCCGGCATGGGTGGAGGTCTTGTGCGCGGCGGCCGGCCGTGAGGAAGCCGGCGGCCCCACCCCGCGACGCTACTGGCGACCTGCTCGAACCCCTTCACACCGAAGGCCGGCGGGACGTGGTCGATGATGGCGCGCAGCAGCGCGTGGCAGGAGAACGGCTGCTCGTGCCGATAGTTGAAGTTCAGTTCCTTGCACTGCTGGACCAGCTTGCCGGTGAAGAAGCTGCCGGCGCCGTCGAGCTCGGCCAGCTCCTCCACGCTGGTCCATCCGCTTGACCACGTAGTCCCAGACCGGCCAGACGCCGGTCTGCGTGTAGGGCGTGACGATCTCCAGCAGCAGCGCGGTCTGTTCGTTGGTGAGTTCGCTTGGCAGGGTGCCGGGCCGCCGGTTGGGCGGGATGGTGCGGACGAGCTCGCTGGACAACGGTGCCTCACTCGCCGGGTCAGGAGGGCGGAGAAGAGCGGGACGCGGAACGGCCGACCCCGAAAGCGGCCGGGGCCCTTCGGCGTTGGGCGCACGTCTACAGGACGACCACCTCGGCGGTGATCGACTCCGCCGCCGAGGTGGCGACCAGGCTACGCCGCCGGGTGGCCCGTTTCGTACCGGTTTCCTGGACCTGGTGTCCCGTGTCAGATGATCTTGGTCGATTGCCAATGGATCTTGACCGTCCAGCCCGGAGTGCCGCCCTCGGAGCGGGGCGGATCGGGCAGGAACTGCCCGGGGATGCAAGCTCAGCAGTATGTTTCGATGAAGAGGATGACGCGGCCGTCGACCGCAGTGAATTCGTACGCCTCGTGGACTGGCAGGTCGGCGGCGCCGAGCCGGGCCCGCGCTTCGAGCCAGGCGGCCGGGCGCTCGGTCTTCGGTAGGAAGCGGGGAAGCCACCATCCGGCTTGGTCGTCGTAGTAGGTGCCCATCGACATCACATCGGCATCGACCGCAAGCCGCCTGGCCCGGCGGGGGTCCAGTGGCCCGCGGACGAGCCCCCAGTAGCAGCCGCCGGCGTCGGTGAAGCCACCGGCCGTCAAGGGCGGGCCGGGGCAGGAGTCGCCCGACTCCTCCGCCGGTGATGACGGCAGGGCCGCGATCATCTCGGCGAGGGTCACGGCACGCTTTTGCTTCTTCGACACCCGCACAGGATGCCAGGGCCACTCCCGCTGGCTACCGGTCAAGGTCACTTGTCAAAAGGACTTGACGGGTGGGCCCTCTCCGGGGCGGTCGTTACAGGGGGGAGTAGGTCTGGTACTTGCCCTGCAGGGATGCGGTGGCCGCGTCGGCTACGTCGGCCCGGGGGCCGGCTGCGCACTCCTGGAGGAATCCCTGAATGCGAGGGCCCGTCCATCCTGCTGCGGCTGCCGCGGCCCAGAAGCGGAGGCCGTCGTGAGGATCCAGCGGCGCGAGGACGTCGACGATGTGGTCGATCGTGGCCGCGTCCAGGGGGAGTCGCTGCATGGCGACGGCGCGCAGGGCGCCGTCGGCGAGCATCGGGGTGTCGGAGCCCAGACACCATTGCAGGGAGCCACCATGGTGGCCTTGAAGGGGCGCTGGGCGAGGTCCCGGAGCAGGCCGAGGGCGGGCCGGTGGCCGCACGTTCCGAGGGCCATGACGATCTGGTACTGGGTCTCCCACGTGCGGGCATCGCGAACCTCCCGCCGCAGAGCCTCCAGCAGCGCCGGGCCCGCGGCCGGGTCGGCAAGCCGGCGCAGACGCGACGCGGCGGACCGCCGCTTCGGCGAGAGCCGGTGGCCGAGCTGTGCCACGGCTTCATCCAACGTCAGTGGCATTCTGGCCTCCTTCTCGGCGACTGCGTCTTCCGCGGCAGCGTATGTCCCTGCTCCGACAGCCGATTCGGCTTCGTGTGGCTGGCCACCCCCGACACCGATCAAGATCGAGTGGCAGAAACCCATCATCCGCCAAGATCATTTGACAAACGGTCAAGATCATTTGAGACGGGACACGCACCACTCGCAAACTACGGTGCTCCGTCACAACACGAAGCGGTGATGTTCGTTTGAAATGTGCGATCCAGTAGTTACCTTCACGCTAGGGTGTGACGTGGAGGTGAGGTGTCGATGAGTGAGGACCTGTTCGCGTCGATCGACGCGCTGCTGGCGCGGCCGAAGCCGGTGGAGGACCTGCCGGTGCCCGCGGAGCGGGAGCGGCTGCGCAAGGCCGGCGAGTACACCCAGGAGGAGCTGGCGGCCGCGCTGAAGACCCGTCGGGAGACGATCGTGCGGTGGGAGGCCGGGACGACCGAGCCGCGCCCGCCCAAGCGCGAGATCTACATCAGGTTCCTGGCGACGCTGGCGCTGCAGCACGGCACGGTCGAGCCCAGCGAGTGGCTGCGCCGCGCGCAGGCCGCCGGCCTCGTGCGGCCCGCCGACCAGCCGCCCAGCGCCCCGGCCTCGGATGCTTCGGCCGCTGCCGTCGTGCCCGCGCCCGCGGTGGTCCCGGTCCCTGCTTCGGTCGCCCTGGCTGCTGCTCCGCCTGTCCCGGCGGTACCGACGGTGTTCGGTGGCGGGGACCAGGCGGTGGTGGAGCTGGACCGTGCGGCGGGCGGGGAGCTGGTTGCCGGTCCGTCGGCGCCGTGTGTGCGGTGCGGGCGGCTGACGCCGTATCGCGCGCAGGGCCGGCCGATGCACGTGGGCGGCTGGTGCACTCCCGACACCGGCGTCGCCGGACTCCTCCAGACCGCCCCGGCCGCCGCGGCCGCGCTCGTCGAAACCGTCACCGCCGACCTGCCGGCGTCGGCTCCCGACGCTGCCCCGACCGCTCCCGCGCCCGGACCGGCGGTCCCGCCGCGCCGAGTGGCCTCGTCGCGCCCGGCCTCCTCGGGGCGGGCTCCCAAGGCCCCGACGAAGAAGGCCCCGGCGCGGAAGCCGGCCGCCACGGCTGAGGGCCCGTCGGAGTGGGAGCAGGTGGCGGCCGCGCGGTTCCCGGCCGGGCCGCTCGCGGTGCTGGACGTCGCCCCGACCGGACGCGGCCTGGTGGCCTACCTCGCCGACGGCACCCCCACGCCGACCGCGCCAGCCGGCCGCACGCTCGCCGACGTCGTCGAGTGGGCGCTGGAGACCAGGCTCGGCTCGCCCCGGCTGCACCGGCACGGCAAGGACGGCGACGCCCTGGTCGTCATCTCCGACGCAGCCCTCGCCGAACTGGGCCTGCCCGCCATGGGCCGGGACGAGAAGAAGGACTTCGTGCAGCGCCTGGGCGCGCTGCCGAAGACCCACAAGACGGTCAAGGCCCTGGAGAAGGCGGGCTGGTTGCTCACCCAGCGCGGCCTCGGCCCGTGGGCCAGGGTCTACCGCACCCCCGAGGACGGCAAGCGGGTCTGCGTGCAGCTGTGCATCCCCGCCTGGGGCGCCCTCGCGACCGGCGGCTGGACCATCCCCGACGGCCTGGACGCCCCCGGCCTGGCCCGCCTGCTCGGCACCTACGCCACCCGCGTCCTCACCCCCCGCGGCTCCACCGCCGTCTCCGGCCTCGAACTCGTCACCGCGCTGCGCCCGCCCACCCGCGCGGTGCGCACCGAGGCCGGCTGGACGTCGGGTGCGGTGGAGGGCTCCCGGCCGAAAGACGCCTTCGACCCGGCGCCGCCGGAGGTCCCGGACGTCCACCCGCTCGCCCAGGACCGCGAGCCGGGCGCCGAGCTGGTCACCGAGGCCTGGGACTGGCACCGCGACCTGACCGACACGGAGAAGGCGGCGCTGTACGCGGTGGGCCTCGATGTGAACATGGCCTTCCTCGCCGCCGCCGGCCGTCTGTCGCTCCCGTTGTCCGGGCCCGTGCACGAGCTGAACCCGGTCTTCGACAAGTCGGTGCCCGGCTCCTGGCTGGTCGACCTCTCCCACGTCGACACCGACCCGCTGTTGCCCAGCCCGTTCTCCGCGGACGGCGAGCGTCCGACCGGGTCGGCCTGGTACTCCACGGTGAAGGTGGCGTACGCCGTGGAGCTCGGCGCGACCGTGCGGCCGCTGGAGGGCTGGCTGCGCCACGAGCACGGCCCGTACCTGGACCCCTGGCACAAGCACCTGCGCGCCGCGTACCTGGACACGATGGCCGCCCTCGGCGTCCCGGGCGACCTCGCCGACACCGACCCGCTCGCGTTCCTGGACGCCATGGCGAACCTCAAGGCGACCGGCGACCCGGCGGAGCTCGCGGTCCTCACCGCGATCAAGCAGACCGCGAAAGGCACCGTGGGGAAGTTCAGGGAGCGCCCGCGCGGGCACGGCTACAAGCCCGGCGAGCGCTGGGCCGCACTGGAGCGCCCGACCTGGGACCCGCTGATGCGCGCCCTGGTCATCGACACCGCCACCGTCAACCTCCACCGCAAACTCCGCAAGATGGCCGCCGACACCGGCCTCCACGCCTTCGCCGTCCTATCCGACTGCGCCGTCTTCGCCGCCCCCGGGCCGGGTGCCCTGGACATCCTCACCAAGCCGGACGGCACCCTCACCACCTCGCTGCGCCTGGGCGTCAGCCCGGGGATGGTGAAGTTCGAGGGCTCCCGGCCGATGCCGGAGATCGCCGAGCTGCTCGCGGACGGTGCGAACCCGGCCCGGCACATCAAGACCGGCGGCGTCGTCTCCGCCGACGAGTAGCCCCCGCGCGGGCCGCCGGCACCCGCCCGGCGGGCCGCCCACTCCACCGCCACACGAACACGAGCCGCCCCGGCCGGGACGGCAGGAAGGACCGATGCCCCGTGGGGGAGATCGACGAGGGCCTGGAGCGCGCCGAGCGCACCCGCCCCATCCCGGCGCACCTGAACACCCGGGTGAAGTTCCTGTGGGAGAAGGTCGCCAAGGAGGACACGGCCCAGCTCGCCCGGGCCGCCGGCGTCTCGGTGCGCACCGCGCAGCGCTGGGTGCACGCCCTCAAGGCCGCCGCCGAGGGTGAGCTGAAGGGCGACATCCCGATGGCCAAAGCGAACGCGGCCAAGGTCGAGCGCGCGGTGCGGGCGGCCTGGCAGCCGCGGGTGAAGCAGCGGGTGCGCCGCGACGCCGAGCAGCGCGGCTTCATGCTCCACATCCAGGCGACCTTCGGCTTCAGCGCTGCGGCCGGCTCCACCGACGACCCCCGCCAGCGCCCGATCACGCAGAAGATGCCCGGCAGCGTCGCCCAGGCCCTCTACGCCGCCCGGGACGCCGGAGCCGACCAGGCCGCGCAGGAACAGATCCTGGCCGACGCCCTCGGCGAGCACTACTTCCGCCAGGGCGGCCGCGCCCGGCGCCTGGACGTCGAGCTGAACGACATCGCGTGGATGGACCTGGAGCTGTAGCCAGGCCCCGGCGCCCCTCGTGTCGCCGAAAGAAAAGTCCCGACCGCCTTCCAGAGGCCGGGACTTTTCCATTTAGCGACCCCCTCGTGTGAATTCCCTGACGAAATTCTGGAGAACCGGACAACCGACACCGACGACCACCGCCGCCCCGGCGGCGCGCCCCGCATGCGGTGCATCGCCGCCGTCGACCGGACTCGGCGGTCCGATCTGCCGGATCGGCACGTGAAGTGGTTTGTCTGTCCCCGGCCGTTAGGATTCCAGGGCCCGCACCCGTGTTCCGTGGAGCGCGCTCCTCCACGAGCGGCGGTGCGGGGCTGTGTTTGCGAGAGCCCATGAGACGGTCCGCAGGTCGCGGGCCGTCCGTGACCAGTGGAGTTCGAACAGCATGAGACCTGGACGTCTGCGCCCCCACATGTACATAGGAGCCCTCCTCGCAGTCGGGCTCCTGGCCGGCTGCTCCTCGTCGGACGGGTCGGCCGAGCCGACGCGTCCGGAGTCGTCGTCCGGCCGGCCCGCGCAGGGGAGCGCCGGCCCGAAGGAGTCGTCCCCGGCCTTCGCCACCCCGGCCGAGTGTGACGGTCTTCAGCTCAAGGGTGGTGCGACCTTCGCCGGT
The DNA here is from genome assembly GCF_042749955.1 of Kitasatospora sp. NPDC059462. Lineage (NCBI taxonomy): Bacteria > Bacillati > Actinomycetota > Actinomycetes > Kitasatosporales > Streptomycetaceae > Kitasatospora > Kitasatospora sp. NPDC059462. Next base: position 8,809 of record NZ_JBHYUU010000082.1, read on the forward strand.
TCGGACCTGTCGAAGTGTCTGGTGGCCGCCCTGAAGGCATACGGCTCGGGAACGGAGTCCGTGCAGTCGGGGGACGAGACGGGGACCTCGCGGTTCGTCTTCGGGGACGATCCCGCGCTGGCCGGCTCGATGACGGGACTGGAGGGGGAGAAGGCGTACGTCTTCAAGGGCGACGACGAGTGGATCAAGACACCAGGGCTCGGCAAGTGGGTCAAGGGGGACAAGAACAGCAGTGACCCGCAGGAGCAGATCGTGGCTGCCACGGGGAAGCTCTACCGCGCGCTCGCCGATCCGGAGGTGACGGCCCAGATGGTCGCGTCGGCGCCGGAGTGGACCGTCGAGCAGGAGCGGCCTGTGATCTCCCTGGAGAACGGGGAGGACGTCACGGCGTGGCGGATCGTGAACAAGAATTCGTACACGTTCCTGGGCGCGGCCGTGCGGGAGCACATTCTCTGGTTCGGGGACGACTTCACGCCCTACGGCGGTCAGGCCGAGTCCCGGACGGGCGGGGTGCTGAGCACGACCACGCAGCATTTCTACGACCTGGGCAAGCCGGTGACGATCGAGGCGCCTGAGTAGGCCCGCGGGCCCGCGAACCTGTCACGTCCTGCGTCCGGCGTCCCGGAGCGCGGGATGCCGGCGGACAGGCTCCTACAGCGGGACGACGACGAGGGCCGTATCGTCGGCGCCCGCCGCCGGCAGCAGGTCGGCGGCGGGTGCCTCGGCCCCGCCCTGGCCCCGTGGTGGCGGGTCAGGGCGGCGGCGAGCCTGGGGTGACCCGGCCGGGTGGGTGGGCCGCCCGCGGGCAATGGTGTGCGGGCGGCCCCGGGGATCGTCCCACGGGCCGTTACCGTCCCGGGGACGGGGTTGCTCTGCCAGACTGGCGATCATGACCTCCATTCCGCGCCGCCCGTTGTGGCGGCCGTTTTCCGAGCCCGCCACCGACGAGGCCATCCCTGCCGGCGGTGACGGGGCCCGGCTCCTGGCCGTGGAACGGGCCCCGTTCCTCGAACCCGCCGCCGACCTCCCCGCGCGGCAGCCGGCCTCCGGCGGCCGCCGGAGGCTCGGCCGCGGCGCCCTGGCCGATCCGGCCGAGTCCGCCTGAAACGCCGTACCTCGGCCACCACCGCCGAGCGGCCCCGCGCTCACCAGGCAGGCCGGCGCGCGCCTTACCTCCGGCACGGCCCGGCCGCTGCCGCGCACCGGCCGGCACCGGGAGGCCTGAGTGAACGACGACGCCTTCTCCCTGTTCGCCATAGGCCCCGACCAGCCCGGACACGAGCCCGACGCCGGCCTGTTCGGCGCGGCCGTCCAGCTGCCGGTGGACGGCATGCCCGTCGACTACGAGGCCTTCGTCCTCACCCACCGCGCCTCCTACCTGCGCTTCGCCGAGGAAGTCCTCGGCGGTCCGCAGGCCGCCGACAAGGTGGTCCACGAGGTCCTCGTCGAGATCGCGATCCACTGGCACCAGCTCCTGGCCGGCCCCGACGTCGTGGTCACCGCCTGGGGCATGCTCTGCCACGCCATCCGCGCCGAGGTCCGCACCATCGAACGCAACCCCCAGCTCGTCGCCCGCCTCGACCGGCTGCGCACCATCCTGGAACAGATGCGCACCTCACTGCCCACCGAGGAGATCGGCAGCGAGAAGGCCGAGGACTGGGACCCGATGACCCACCTCCTCGCCCCGCTGCGCGTCCTCACGCAGCGCCAGTTCGACGTCGTCATCCTGAAGGCGTCCGGGCGCTCCAGCCACTTCATCGCCTGGTTCCTGGGCACGCACCCCAGCACGGTGGACCGCGACCTGCGGCGCGCCATGGACCAGCTCGACGTCGAGCTGCGCCCGTTGAACCTCTTGAAGCCCCCGACCGCCAGCAGCAGAGGAGACCGCCGGTGACCGAGTCACTTGCCGGGCCCCCGGAGCGGAACACCCCGCGTCCCGGGCGCCGGCTCGCCGACCACGACCTCGACCTCGAACTCCTCACCGACACCGCGACCGGTACGCATGCGTGGCCGGCCGGCTATGTGGCGACCGGCGACCAGGCGGTGGCGGTGGACCTGATCCTCGCCGAGCGCGAGGCCGACCCGCCGCCCACGGCGGGCCCGGCCGGCGGGCCGGGCCTGGGGGCGGCCCTGCGGCGGATCGCCGAGGACGTCGCGCGCCACCGGGCGGGCCGCTACCAGGAACCCGAGTGGTGGCGCGACTACAACCGGGCCCGCCTCGGCCTCAACTCGCTCTCCCGCTCCGCGCTCACCGGTACCAAGGCGCTGGCCATGCTGGCCCGCTTCGCCCGCAACGACGACGGCCCGATCACGGTGTTCGACCCCGACACCGATCTGGAGATCGAGGGCGCCAGGATCTTCGGCTGCCTGCTCCACCTGGCCGGCCACCCGCTGTCCGCGGCCTTCTGGTGGAGGATCGCCGCCGGGGCCGGCGACCGGACCGCCGCGTTCGCCATCTACCTCCAGCACCTGGAGCACGGCGAGCTCGATGGGCGAACTGCTCCGGGCCGAGACCGACGCCCTCGACCGCGGCCTGGCCGATCCGGACGGTGACGACGCCGACGTTCGCGGTACGGATTCGTAGTGGGGCTGACCGGGCAAGTCCGGTGCGGGGCGGGCGCCGCCTGCCCCGCACCACGGTCTCCCTCACCATCACGTGGGTGTTGGAGGTGCGGACCAAGGCCTGGCTGAAGGACGCAGACGGTCGCCGGGCTGCTCAGGGCGGTCATCCCGGCCGAAGAACTCACCGATCCCGTCCGTCCGGAACACGGGAACGCCGATCGGCCGCCAGGTCGGCGGGCGGGCACTAAGGTGCGTCGTCGTGGATGCTGGTGATCTTGAATACCGGACGCGGACACGGTCCGGCTGTATCCCGCCGGAGCTGGTTGCCCGGCTCCTGGAGCGGGGCCATGCCAATGTGGTGGGGGAGTGGGCAGGGAGGGGGGAGTGGTACTGCGCCTGGGCGTGGGCACGGCTGCTCGGTGAGCGGGGCCGGCGGGAGGAGGCGCTGGAGGTGCTCGGCCCCTACCTCGCGACCGGCTGGTGGACGGCGGTGGAGGCCACCGCCGAGCTGCTGGAGGGCTGGGGCCGCGCCGAGGAGGCGATCGAGATCACCCGCCGCCGGATGGAAGCCGGACATCCGACGGCCCTGCCGTTCTACGCCTGCCTGCTGGCCCGCAACGGCCGCGCGCAGGAAGCGTTCACCCTGCTCCTGCCCCACATCGACGACTCCCTGTGCGCCGAGGCCCTCGTCGACGTGTCCGGACAGGCCGGCCACGACAACGAGGCCGCCGCACTGCTCGCCGCCCGCATCCCGGATGGGCACCACTGCGACGGCCCGTGGTGCTGCCGAGGACTCGACCCCGACACCGCGCTCGCACTGCTCGCCACGGTCCGCGAACGCCAAGGCCGCATCGACGAGGCGATCACCCTGCTGCGCCGCCAGGAGACCAGCCTCGTCAACGGCCGCGACCAGCTGGCGGACCTGCTGGCCCGCCACGACCGGATCACCGAGCTGCGCGCCTACGCGGCGGCCGTCGGCCGGGGCCATGCCGCGCGGCGGCTCGCGGAGCTGCTGGAGGAGCGCGACGACGCCGAAGGAGCGCTGGAGGTGTTCCGGCAGGCCGCCGGGTCGACCTTTCAGGACCCCAACTCGGCGTTCGAACTCGCCCTGCTCCTGGCCCGGCACGGCCGGGGCGGCGAGGCGATCGAGGTGATGCGTGCCCTGGCCGGCACCCGGCCCGGCGAGGACTGGATCCTTTGCGCCCTGGCCGACCTGTGCCTCGACCAGAACCGTCCCGGGGACGGCCTGGCCCACCTCGACGCCCTCACCGCCCGGCGCGGCGGTGAGGAGGAGTGGGACCTCTTCCGGCTGCGCCTGCCGCTGATCGCCGCCGGCACGGGCGTCGACGAAGCGCTCGACCAGGCCCGCGCCCACCCCGAGGGCGACACCTCCTACGTCGCGTGGGACATCGCCGGACTCCTCGCCTCGGCCGGCCGCACCGGGGAGGCCGTGGCCCTTCTCCAGCAGCACTCGTCGGCCAACCGGCACCTCCTGGCCAGCTACCTCATCGACCTCGGCCGCGTCGAGGAAGCCGTGGCCGTTCTCCGGCAAGTCAGTCCGCCGGGACCCTAAGCTGCGATCGCCGGGCCGTGGCACGGCGGTTCTCCTTCGCTCTGAGGCCCGCCGCGACATCCCGCTGCCGGCCGGTCCACCTCCGCCCGTGGGTGGGCCAGCCGACTGCTGCTACGCGCAGGTGTCGAGCATCTCGTTCAAGGCGTCCTTCTTCGCCTCGGTGACGGCCAGGCCGTAGACGCGCTCGGTGTCGGTCCAGGCGAGGGAGCAGGTGCGCCAGTACGGCCGCGCGGCTTCCTGGCCGTCGTGGTCAGCGGGCGAGGGTGACGGTGATGACGGGGTTGTCGCAGGCCGAGGTGATCCGCTGGATCGCGGCGTGCTCGGCGGGGTCGGTGCTCAGCCCCCAGCGGGTCTTCACGGTGACCCAGTCGGAGATGTAGCGGCAGGTCGCGGCGGCGGCCGGCGGCATCCACTGGGCGGGGTCGCGATCGGCCTTGGACTGGTTGGCGCTGTCGTTGACCGCGAGGAGGGAACGCGGGTCGTCGAGGTCGTTGGCGTAGGCCTGGCGCTCGGCCGCGCTCCACACCGCCGCCGACTGGCGGGGAGCGTCATTCCGAACGTGCGATATTCCTCCGCCGGAGCCTACGGCGGTAGCCGCATCACCTGGTTACGGATCGGGCCTCTTAAGCCAGTCGGCCACGGTCCGGGACCACTGCAGAGCTGGTCCGAAGAAGGTGGCGTTGGCCTCGGCGAGGGCGCGGTAGTGGCCGACGGCTTTTCCGACGGTAATCAGGCTCTCCGCCTGCCGACCCCGGGGGTCCAGCCAGTCGCCGAGGTCGATGAGGGCCATGCCAAGGTTGGGCGGGTGGGCGTCGGGGTTGGCCTTGACCAGGGTGCGGTAGTGGTCGACGGCTTCCTCGATGGCGGCCAGGCCCTCCGCCCGCCGCCCCAGGGCACGCAGCCGGACGTAGAGGCTGGTGAGGGCAGCGATGAGGTTGGGTCGGTAGGCGTCGGGGTTGGCCTTGACCAGGGTCTGGTAGTAGCCGACGGCTTCCTCTGCGGCGGCCAGGCCCTCCGCCCGCCGCCCGACAGCGCCGAGCCGGAGGGAGAGGTTGGTGAGAGATTTGGCGAGGCCGGGCAGGTGGGCGTCGGGGTTGGCCTCGGCCAGGGCGCGGCGGATGGCGACGGCTTCCTCGACGGAGGCCAGGCTCTCCGCCCGCCGCCTGACAGTGCCGAGCTGGACGGAGAGGTTGTTGAGGGTGGTGGCGAGGTCGGGCAGGTAGGCGTCGGGGTTGGCCTCGGCCAGGGTGCGGTAGTGGTCGACGGCTTCCTCGATGGCGGCCAGGCCCTCCGCCTGCCGCCCCTTGTCAACCAGTCGGACGGAGAGGCCGTTGAGGGCAGCGATGAGGTTGGGTCGGTGGGTGTCGGGGTTGGTTTCCGCCATGGTGCGGAAGTGGCCGACGGCTCTTCTGACAGTGGTCAGGCCCTTCGTCCTCTGGCTTGCCTCGCCGAGCCGGTTGGAGAGGGTGCCGAGGGTGATGGCGAGGTCGGGCAGGTGGGCGTCGGGGTTGGCCTCGGCCAGGGCGCGGCGGATGGCGACGGCTTCCTCGATGGCGGCCAGGCCCTCCGCCCACCGACCCACAGCGCCGAGCCGGTTGGAGAGGGTGCCGAGGGTGCTGGCAAGGTCGGGCAGGTAGGCGTCGGGGTTGGCCTCCGCCAGGGCCCGGAAGTGGCCGACCGCTTCCTCTCCGGCAGCCAGGCCCTCCGCCTGCCGCCCCATGTCACCCAGCCAAACGGAGAGGTTGTTGAGGGTGCTGGCGAGGTCGGGGAGGTGGGCGTCGGGGTTGGCCTTCGCCAGGGTGCGGAAGTGGCCGACGGCTTCCTCTCCGGCGGCCAGGCCCTTCGTCCTCTGGCTTGCCGCGCCGAGCCGGTTGGAGAGGGTGCCGAGGGTGCTGGCGAGGTCGGGGAGGTGGGCGTCGGGGTTGGCCTCGGCCAGGGCGCGGCAGATGGCGACGGCTTCCTCGATGGCGGCCAGGCCCTCCGCCTGCCGCCCCATGGCGCCCAGCCGGTTGGAGAGGTTGTTGAGCGCGGTGGCGAGGCCGGGCAGGTGGGTGTTCGGGTCGGCCTCGGCCAGGGAGCGGCGGATGGCGACGGATTCTTCGACGGCGGCCAGGCCCTCCGCCTGCCGCCCCATGTCACCCAGCCAAACGGAGAGGCCATTGAGGGTGCCGGCGAGGTCGGGCAGGTAGGCGTCGGGGTTGGCCTCCGCCAGGGCCCGGTAGTAGCCGACGGCTTCCTCTCCGGCGGCCAGGCTCTCCGCCCGCCGCCCCATGGCGCCCAGCCGGACGGAGAGGTTGGCGAGAGATTTGGCGAGGTCGGGCAGGTAGGCGTCGGGGTTGGCCTCGGCCAGGGCGCGATAGTGCCGCGTGATCGTGGTGGCGACGCGGGTCGCGATGGTGGCGAGGCGTTGGCTGGTGTGGGGGAGTTGGTCATAGAGGGTATGGAGGGCGTTGAGCGGGGTGGTGGGGTCGGTAGTGAGGGTGTCGAGGGCGGTGGTGAGAGGGGCCGGATGGCCGGTGCGGGTCGCGGTGGCGATGATGTGTACGGTCAGGGCCTCGTGGTGGCGGAGGCAGAGGCCGGTGAGGGGGGTGTCGAGGCGGCCCTGGAAGGCGGGGTGGGCGGCGGCGCGGCTGTAGACGGTGAGGAGTTGCCCGGTCTGGGAGTCGTCGGCGCCGTCGAGGAGTTGGTCGGCGAGGCGGGGCTCGGCTTCGAGGACGCGGCCGATGTGGCGTTCGGCGAGGCGGTCCGGCTGGAGGGCCCCCCATGGTGAGCCCGGAGTCGTGGTGGGGTAGAGGGCGGTGAGCCAGGCGGTGATCCGGTCGCGGCGATCGCGTGATTGGTCCGCGAGCGCGGGCAGGCGCTGCCAGAGCAGGTCGGCGTGTTCGCGGTCGGTGGCACCGGTGAGGTGGGCGGCGGCGAGCGCGGCTTCCAGGGTGTTCCTGCTCAGGCCAGGGGTGAGACCGTGGGCAGTGGCAGCGTCGCGCCAGTAACGGGCTTCATGGGCGAGGAGCCGGTCCTCGACATCCCGTGCTTCCTCGCCCCCGGTGCGGTCCGCGAGTTCGGTGTGTGCGGTGTCGAGGAGGTCGGCGAGGGCGGCCATGTGGAGGGTGAGCGCGTTGCCGTAGGCGTCGTCCAGGCCGAGCCGCCGAGGCGGTTTCAGGCTCGTGGCGCCCGCGGCCCAGTCGTGCCCGGCGAGGCCCTCGACGAATGGAAGCACGGCCGCGAGGGCGTGGGCGGCGTCGCGGTAGTGGCTTGCGCGCCGGTCCGGGTTGTCCTCCAACGCGGTGAGGCGGTGGGTGTGGGCAGAGGTGAGGTGGTCCTCGGCCTGCCGGCTGGCGTCGCGGGCCTGCTGCCACCAGTCGCCGGCGGTGCGGGCCAGCAGCAGGAGTTTGAAAGGGCTGGTGCCGGGGTGTTCGGCGGCAGCGTCGACGAGCGCGCCGATCTGGTCGGGGCGGGTCTCTGCGTAGTCGAGGACGACCAGCAGGGGCTTCGCCGCGCGCCGCAGTTCCAGCAGCTGCTCCGGACGGGCACCGGCGCGCGGCCACAGCACCGTCCAGCCCCGGCCGGCGAGCCTGCGGCCAAGGTGGTGGGCGAGGCGGGTCTTGCCCTGCCCGGCCGGGCCGTGCAGCAGCCACGCACCGAACCCATCCAGCTGGCACCACGCCTCCAGCGCGGCGAGCAGGTCCTCCCGGCCATGGAAAGGGACAATCTGCCGCCCCGCTTCCAGCAGTGCCGCCGGTGTCACCGGAGCGCGGCGGTTGGTGGGGTTGGCGGTGGGGTCGGCGATGTCCTGGAACTCCACCGCCTCCAGCCCGATCGCCGGGCCGCCGCCGTGCTCGGTGAGGGCGGTGCGGAAAGCGGGGTCGTGGTGGAGGACATAGGAGGGGACGACGTTGAGTCGGCCGTGGGCGGAGTTCGCGCGGTCGGCGGCGACGACGCCGGTCAGGTAGCGGTCGCAGAACACCGCCGCCCCCGACAGGCCGCCCCACGGCGATGTCCCCTCGCCCGGCCACCCGGCACCCGGGGTGCGCAGGTCCATGACGTACTGGTTGCCGACGAAGCCGCTGCCCGGATTCACCTCACCGTGGAGGTGCGCGGCCTCGGTGGGGTGGCCCTCACGTTGGGCCTCGTCGGGGACACCCCATGTCTCACATGGAGTTCCGGGCCGGGTGGTGTCCGGTCGCCCCCACTGAACGGGCGCGGTGGGTGGCTGCCAGTGCGGGGAATCGTCGACGAACACGAGCGCCGCGTCGTCGCGCCCACCGGCGGTGCCGGCCCACAGCACGGTACCGGTCGCGGTGCCGGTGCCGGCCGGGTGGAAGACCTTCACGCCCGTCCCGGCGGGTCCGGTGACGTGGGCGGAGGTGAGCACCAGGCGTCCGCCGACCGCGTACCCCGACCCTCGCCCGCCCGGACCGTTCACCCCGGCCAGCCTTACCCGCTCCACCCCAGCCCCCTACCCTCCGGTCCTGTGTACTTCTGCGTGGCCGCAGCCGGGCCAAGGGGCGCCGGCCGCCGTCCCGGTTTTCAGTTGGCGATGCGCCCGGACGCGTCGCCGGGGCCTTCTGGGCCGGGGGCGGCGGACCTGACGAGGAGGTCGCCTCCGTCGGGGCGCTTGGGGGTGAGGGTGAAGGCGATGCGGTGGGTGCGGGTGCGGGAGAGGCCGGCTTCGGTCTCCGCGCCGACCGCCCAGAGCTTGAAGCCGGCCTTGGCTTTCGCGTCGGCGCGCAGCTCGACCTCGAACTCCATCTCCACCGGCCCGACTGCGAACACCACCTGCGGGTCGTCACCAGCCCGGGCGGCTGCTTCGAGCAGTTCGTCGCGTACCGCCGCGACCGCGTCCGCCAGCGGAACATCCATCAGACCCACCCACCTCTTCGAGGTCACGACCGTGCGGTCCTGCCGATGCGGACACCGTAGAGCCCGCGTGGTGGCCTGCGCAGGGGAAAGGCGACTTCGACCGGACCAACCCGCCGGCCAGCCCCCCGGGGCAGGCGGGTGGGTCCGCCGCCGGCTACGCGCAGGTGCCGAGCATCTCGGTCAGCGCAGCCTTCTCGGGCTCGGTGACGGAGAGGCCGTAGAGGTGCTTGATGTCGGTCCAGGCGCGGGAGTAGGTGCACCAGTACGATCGCAGCGGCGGCCGCCACTGGTCGGGTGACTTGTCGGCCTTCGCGCGGTTCGAGGCGGCGGACACCGCGACCAGCTGGGAGTGTTCCAGGTCGTTGGCAAAGGCTTTGCGCTTGTCGGTGGTCCAGGTGTCGGCACCCGACCTCCACGAAGCGGCGAGTGGAACCAGGTGATCGATGTCGAGGGCCTTGGCGTCGGTGAAGGTCTTGTCGTCGTAGGGGCTCACCCAGGTGCCGGAGACGGCGCGGCACTGGTCGTCTTGGACGACGTTCTGGCCGTCGCGGGCGAGGACGGTCTCGCGGGTTATCTGCATGCGTTCCATGACTCCGTGCCACGTGGGCCACAGGGGCAGGCCGCTCCTGTGCCTCACCGCTATCGACCATACGGTGAGGGACGAGATCCACAGATGATGCAGGAGAGCACCACCGCATGTTCAGAGCAGAGAAGGCGATATCCCCGGCCACCGGGGCGGTCACCTGGCTCCTCGTCGACGAGGAGACGTACATCCCCCACCCGGAGAGCCTTGAGTACTCCATCCACCTACGCGCCAAGAACCGCTCACCGCAGACCCAGCGCAACTATCTGCCCCGCGTCGGCCGGTTCCTGAACTGGTGTTCCGGACGCGGCACCGACTGGAAGACCGTGTCGCTCGGCGAGATGGCCCGCTACAAGTTCCACATCGAGCAGACGCCGGACCCGCGCACCCACCGTCTGCCGACCGGTAAGACTGTCAATGCGGTGGTGGGCACCGCCTGCGGGTTCCTGCGATGGTGTGCGGCGACCGGCATCGTGGCCCCCGAGGTCGCATCCGCGCTCAGCGAGCCCCGGTTCCTCCGGTACACCCCGAAGGGCTTCAACGAAGGCGAAGACGGACAGTTCCGACGCGTCAACGCCCGTGTCCTCAAAGCAGCCGAGGTCGAGCTGCCACCCGCCGTTCTGCCCACTGGGCAGATCGACCGAATTCTCTCGGCTGCCGGCACCGCGCGCGACCGCTTCCTGCTCGCACTGCTCCTCGGGACCGGCCTGCGCATTGGCGAGGCGCTCGGCCTGCGGCGCGAGGACATGCACTTCCTGCCCGACTCTCAGCACCTCGGCTGCCAGATCGCCGGGGCGCATGTGCACGTCAGGCCCCGCCAGAACAACAGCAACGGTGCACGCGCCAAATCCGGGAGGCACCGGCACGTTCCCGTCGAAAGGCGGGTGGTGAACGCCTACCGGGACCACCTCGTCGAGCGCGACGGAGTCCAGCAAGCAGCGGGATGCGACTTCGTGTTCGTGAATCTGGCCTCGCGACATGCCGGTCTGCCCATGTCGTATTCGAATGCCAAGCAGGTCATTGAGCGGATCGGCAACCGTTGCAGCTTCCGGGCCCGGCCGCACATGATGCGGCACACGGCGGCGACCGCCTGGATCCGTGCGGGAGTCGACCCTGACGTGGTGCAGACTCTGCTTGGTCACGTCTCTGCGGTCAGCACGGCTGTCTACCTCCATGCCAGCGATGATGATCTGCGTGCAGCGGTCGATCTGGTGGCAGCCGGTGGAAACCGATGACCGTCGCGCACGACTACGTCGAGTTGCCCGCGAGCCAGGTCGCACGGCCCGACTGGGCGGCCTGGCTCGCCAACCGGCTCGACCTCCAGTGGCGGACGGGTGAGTGGGATCCCGGCAGCCTGCTGTTCACAGCGGATCTGGGCAACCCGCGGACCCGGCCTTCGCCTGCCGCGTGGCGGCCTGCGACGCGCTGGTCGAATCGCCGGCGTCCCACTGCGAGGCATGTCGAGCCGTCACGGTCACCCGCCCGACTTCGATACGACCCACACGCCCTTCCTACCAGCCGTACGACAACCCAATGTGGGGGACGGCCTGCAACCGGGCCGCTCACGGTTCGCTCTCGGGGACCTCTCCACAGCGCTGCGGGCAGAGATCCTCTACTGCCTTCAGCGCCGTGACGAGGAGGACCGCCCGGTCGTGCCCGCGATGATGCGCCGCATCATCCGCAACCTCCCCCCGGGGCTGTCCTCACTGCTCGACCTCGGGACGCCGCTGTCCATCACGCACCTCCCCAAGACCACACATGGCCTGGTCAACGACATGCAGGTCAGACTCCGTCGGGCCCGCGTTCAGTACGACGGCGTCGATCCGATGCTCGGAGACGTCTGGGACTGCGCGCTTGTGGGGCTTCTTTCCGCACCGAACCGCCGCTATCCCGCAGCCAGCGGGCACCTGGACTTCCGGCCGATCCGGCAACGGTGGCTGCGCGAGATCGTCAAGGAGTACGGGCGAGCCGTGCGGCCCACCGTCGCGGAGCTGAGGCGTACCGCTAACGTCACGGCGCTCGCCTCGAACGCGCTGGCGTCCAGACCCGCCGCCGAGAGGCCGCAGACGCTCGCCCTGGCCGACATGACCCTTGTCGTCCAGGCCATCGAGATCGCCCGGAACCCGAAGGACGGCAGCGCCTACTCCCAGGCCCAGCGCAAGGCGATGCTGGGCTGGTGGCGCCGGCTCCTTCAGTACGCGCGCCTGGCCGGCCTGATGGACGACATCCCAGGAGTCTTCGCGCTCAGCCCCGAACTGCACGGCATCGAGGCCGTCGACACGACCGAGGACGAGAGCGGCCGCGCGATCCCCGAACACGTCATCGCCCAGCTCGACCAGTACCTGTCCCTGATGGGCGCGGACTCCACCTACAAGCACGCCGGCTGGCAAGCCGAAGACTTCGCGGCCATGTATCAGGAGGTCTACCGGGTCATCCGCGATACCGGGCGCCGTCCCGAGGAAGCCACCTCGCTCAAGCGCGACTGCCTGCAGTGGATCGACGGCAAGCCGTCCCTGATCTACGACAACCGAAAGCGCAGACGCTACGGCCGGCGCCTTCCGATCAACCCGGAGACCGCCCGGCACATCCAGCAGTGGCAGAAGCACCGAGACAGCCTCCCGGAGATGCCGGGCTGCGAAGAGTGGCTCTTCCCCGCCCCCGGAGCTACCCGCAGATCCCGAGTCAGGTACCTGACCGCTCACTACTTCTCGGCCAGGGTTTTCCGCGAATGGGTCGACGGCATCCCCGAACTCCTCGACGACAGGGGCGACCAGGTCGCCTACCGCCGCTCCGAGATCGTCGCCTACGGTCTGCGACACGCCTACGCACAGCGGCACGCCGATGCCGGAACCGCCATTGACGTGCTGTGCAAGCTCATGGACCACCGCTCACTCGACGTCACCATGGTGTGAGTTCTCGATCTGACCTTGTATGTGTGGCAGGTCATGGCGTGCTGCCCCGCTGATTGAGTGAGAAGCAGGGCGCTCATCTGCCGCCCCGCTTGAGTTGCGCGCATTCGCCTCGATCGAAGCGTGTCGGCGATCGCTGTGGCCTCCCACCTGCGGTCCCATGGATTGACTGGGAATCCCGGGGCTATCGCAAGAGTCCCTATGGATTGCGTCTGCGTCTGTGCAGGTCAGGGCCGGTTGTCAGAGGATGTCAGCAGTGCCGGACGGCTGGTGTGTGGTACGGCGCATGGCGCTGCAGGACTGCCCGGGAGGCGGACGGCCCGACGTTGCGGTACCGGCTCCCCGACCCCGAGGGATCGCCCCCGGCTATCCCCGCCCGCCGCGGTGACCGAGGCGCTCCTTCCCGTCCTGCAGGCCAGCTGCCCCCAGGACGCCGGAGGGTACGGCGGCTTCTTCCAGGTCCACCTCACCAGCCGGGAAGGCCAGGCGCTCGTACATCCGGACCGCCTGCGCAGCGCAGCCGGCGAGCTCGGCTGGAAGGTCCCCACCCATGCCGGCGAAGGCGTACACGGCTCCTTCGTCGTCCCGCAGGACATCCGCCCCGTCCCCGCTGAACACGCCGACGCCGTCGGGGCCGACCGCCTGTGCGACTCCCATGAGGCAGCAGAGCGCGTCAGCGCCCTGCTCGCCGGGCCCCTGACTGACCTGGGCCCCGGCTCGGCCGGCCGCCAGATTGTGCAATTTCGGCGCGTCCTGGCCTCGCTGCTGATCCCGGTCGCACCTTGAGCCCGCGAGAACCGGCCGATTCCCGAGCCGACTTGGGCACCGGCTCTTCTCGGCTCGCTCACGCCCCGGCACGTGCGTGGCCGACCGGCCCTCAGGGCGTCGAGGGCAGGGGCCGAGACGCCCACAGGCTCCACCGGCACTGTCAGTACCGGGAGTTAGGGTGGCCAACCCGGCGGTCAGGCTGGGACGCTGAGGGGACCGGGAGAGGCGGTGCGGGTGATGAGACGCGAGCAGGCGACCGTGGTGCTGGAAGAGATGTTGGACCGGCTCGAACAAGGCCAGTGGCCGTTGACGCTGGTCGAGGAGATCCACCTGTTCGGGTCCTACAGCCGCGGCGCACTCGAGGTCGGCGACATCGACGTCTGCGTCCAGCACACCACCGACGACCGCTGGCTGCGGCACTCTCTGCACGCCAGCATCAACGGCAAGGACGGCTACGTGCCGGTGCGGCAGGCGCTACGCGGCCGCAGACGCGGCGTCAGCTTCCAATTCCAGATGCGCAGCAGCCTCGAAGCGGACGGCTTCGACTTGCTCCTGCTGTGGCGCCGCGGCGAACCAGCCAACCTCGCCCGCCGGCGCCTCGCCGGGATCCGCCCCGACCCCACCGCTGGCCGCGCACCGCGCGACCACGTCCTGCCCGCCTACGAGGCCATCGCCGACCTGCTGCCCCGGCCCGTCCGCATCGACCTGTACCGCCTGTGCACCACCGGCACCGCCACCGTCGCCGCGTTCCCCCTGCCCGACGCGCGGCCCCGCTCACCCGAGGCATTGCGCCACATCGAGCGGCGCTGGGTCGAGACAAGCCCGCTGCGCCGCGCCGCCTTGGCCGCCCTGGCCCACTTGGAGGGCTCCGGTCACGCACCGGACCGCATCGAACTCCACGGCGACTACCTCGACCACCGGGCCACCGACGACACCGTCGACTGCTACGTGGACCTGCACTGGAACAACTGGACCAGCCTGGACCGCTACCTCGACGACGGCCAGGCATGGTTCGAGGTCCTGCCCGCCACACCCCGGCAACCCCTCCACGCTCTGCACATCGCCCCTGCCCCGTCCCAATAGCCGACCCCGCTTGTCCCTGCATCGGCCGCGCCGACCGGTACGGCTCGGTGCGCTCAGGCAGGCCGAGCAGGGCCGGCTCCCAGGACGGGCGGGCGCCGACACCGAGTTCCATGATCTGGGGGTCCTGTCGGTGCTGTCGGGCAGTGTCCGTGCCATGAGTCCTGCGCGCCGCCTGGCACCCGAACTACCCAGTGACCCGGGGCGGTTGCGGCTGGTCTACTGCCATGAGCAGCCCGCCGTTGATCTTGTTCGCGATCAGGAGCCTTGAGCTGCATAGATGTTGCCAGAATGTGCCCGCAGGCTGGTCTGGCAGGGCAGGATAAGGATCCTGATCGCGCAGGGGCGCGGGACGCGGAGAGGACGACCGCTACGGCGGTGCGGGGGAGGGTCGATTCGCCCCGGCCGCTGTCCCGAGCCTCGGTAGCACCTCGGGAGGACTTCATGTTCGAGCAGCAGTACCCCCGTCCCTGCGGCAGGCTTACCAAGGCCGGGACACCGTGTAAGTCGCAGGTCTACGGCCGCGCCTTCGCCTGCAAACTGCACACCACCGAGCTGGAGAAGCAGCTCCTCGATGCCTACGAGCAAGGACACAGCGAGGGCTACGCCCAGGGCCGCCAGTCCGCCGAGAGCTTGGCCAAACTCCGCAACGAGCACTTGGAGGGCAAGGTCAAGAAGCTGGAGGAGCAACTCGACGCCCAGCAGCGCCGGTTCGAGGATTGCGGCGCCCAGGTCGTGACCGTGGACGGCTACGGTTACCGCTGGACCGGCCCGGGCCGGTTGGAGGTCGGCGACCACGTCCTGCTGCCGGAGAACTACGTCAGCGCCCTGCGCCACGGCCCTGGCCCGTTTCCCGGGATGGTCACTGCACTGGGGACCACCTACTCCGGGGCCCTGAGCACGATTGTCGCCCGCGTCCCCGACCAGCGCTCCGGGGACACCCGTTAGCGGTTGTCCTGGTCCGGGCCGCTGCCATCCTGTAGCGAGCTGCGGATCCGGCCACGTGCCCCGCCGGAGGCGCCGCCTTCCGGGCAGCCGGCCCCTGCCGGTGTGCGTCAGACGTCGTCGTTGTGCCCGACGCGGATGCCGGTGAGGCGTTCGAGGGTGATGTCCTCGTCGCCTTTCTGCATGGCATCGACGGCGGCTTGACAGATGAGCTGGGACAGCTGCTTGAGGTGGCCGCCGGTTCGCTTGTGCAGGTAACCCGCGTGCTGGGTCAGGGCGTGCTCGCTGAGGTTGTGCAGGCACAGGTTGTCCTCGAAGCCCTTGAGGACCCTGAGTCAGGTCTTCTGGTCGCCTTCGTGGCAGTGGATCGGGTCCAGCCAGGTCACCGGGAGCGCGCTGCGGACCAGCTGTTCCTTCGGCTCTTTCGGCGGCTCCTGGTCGGGGAGGCTGGCCTTGGCGCGCTGCTGCTTGACGCGTTCCTGGAGGTTGGTCTCGGCATCCTTGTGGTTGTCGACCCTGATGCGGGCGGACTGGACGATGTCGGCCGCTCCGGTACCGCAGAAGATGGTCGCGACCCGGTAGCGGCTGCGGAGGTAGTCGAAGTAGTGCAGCGCTGGCCCGAGTTGGTCCGCGTTGGTGCGCTGGACGTCGTCGATGAGGAGTATGCGGGTGCGGGCGCGTGCCAGGACGTGGGTGACCGGGTGGATCAGGTCCGGCAGGCGCTTTTGGTCGAAGAGCGCCAGGTTGTCTTTGGGCGGTGGGTTGAGGCCGAGGAAGCAGGCGATCTCCCAGATCCAGTTGATCTTGCCGTCGGTCTCGTAGGGGACGGTGATGTGCACGACCGGGATGCGGCTGGTGTCCTCCTTCGCCACCCGGGCCTGGTAGTCCCGTCCGATCGCTCGCAGGAGGAAGGACTTGCCGGTTCCCGCAGGGCCGTCGATCACCATGTCGAGCAGTCCCTCCGCCCTGTGCTCGTTGGCACGGAAGGCCAGGGACGCACGCAGAAGAGTCCGTTCGAACTCGGGGTAGACGACGAGCTTCAGATGGCTGTTGTAGATCAGGCGGGTGTCGTTGTCGGCGACGGGCAAACCGGTCGGGGCGCACGTGGCCAGGTCCGGGCGTTCGACCTCCTCGCGCACGTACCGGTTCCAGTCGTCGAGGGTGAACAGGTTCCGGAAGCGAAGCGGGGCGGTCTGCGCGTGGGCCAGGACGTGTTCGTCGCGCGGGGTGCGGCGCGTGGTGCTTGCTTTCACGTGGGTTCCTCGGGACGGATGGCGCGGCAGGGGACGGGAGCCGTGTCTCACTTGGGCGGTCCCGGGGCCGGGCCGCCGGGCTCCGCGGCGGCCTCGCGGTCGCCTGGAGGAGGCTTTGGGGGAGGAACGGCCGGTGCCGGTCTCGTGGAGCCGCCTCGCGGACGGCGGGTGATGGAGGAGTCCGGGAAGGCGGTGATCGTGCTCAGGTCGATGTCGGCCAACCCCAAGTATGGATCGGGTGCCGGAGCGGGCGCCGCGGTGTCGTCCGGGCGGTGGGCGGCGGTGGGTGTGGGTGGCACGTCGCGGCCGGGGACGGGAAGGGACGGGTAGGCGGTGATCGTGTCCAGGTCGACTTGAGGCAGGTTCGCGTACGGGTCCTCGGGGGTGGCGTCCTCGACGTCCAGGGGCCTGCCCTGGAAGGGGATGATCGGGCCCGTCCGCCGGCCGGGGCCCTTGCGGCTGCGGACGCGGCGTTCCCGCAGGGCCAGGGCGAGCGCGATCTCGTCGACCGCGCGGCCCGCTTCCTGCTCCCTGAGCCGGCACTCGTCCCACATGTACTGCGTCCAGGGGTTGGTGAGCAGGTGCGCGTGGATGAACTCGCAGCGGATCCAGTCCCCCTTGCCGCGGTGGTCGTACAGCCAGGCTACCTCCGGCCGGTAGGGGTCGTAGGCGGCCTGCCACCGGTCGTTCCGCTCTGCAAGCCCGGACGGCAGTCCGGCGAGCGCCCGCAAGCGGCCCTTGGGGTTCTGGTACGTGCGGTTCTCGATCTGGATGCCCTTGTCGGTGACCTTGACCCAGGCCGGGATCAGCAGGTGACGGCTGTCCTCGGGGGACAGCGGCCTGGGCCGGTAGCCGGTCATCGCCACCAGGTGGGCGTACATCTCGTTGGGCGACAGGACCCGGCCGGGCAGGAAAGGGCTGCGCAGCCCGTCATGGGGCGTCTGCTGGTACTCCAGCGCCACCCACTCTTCGGCGCACTCCTGCAACTCGTTGATGGTGCACAGGGGTTGGCGTTCGATGCCGCGTCCGCGCACCTGGTGGCTGCGTCCGGTCCAGCCGGGGATGTACTGGCTGAAGCGGTCGGCGAGGGTGGGGAAGAAGCGTTCGCCGAGCGGCTTGTCGGTCGGTGTTCCTTTGCGGGCGTAGCGCAGGGAGATACCGAGGAAGTCGCAGACGCTTTCGAAGTGCTCGCTCACGTAGGGACTGCCCTGGTCCACGATAATCGTGCGCGGGTGGATGACCGGCCTGGCAGCGGTGGCCTC
Source organism: Kitasatospora sp. NPDC059462 (assembly GCF_042749955.1). Taxonomy (NCBI): domain Bacteria; kingdom Bacillati; phylum Actinomycetota; class Actinomycetes; order Kitasatosporales; family Streptomycetaceae; genus Kitasatospora; species Kitasatospora sp. NPDC059462. The sequence goes on from NZ_JBHYUU010000082.1 coordinate 26,604, forward strand.
GGTGAAGCGGGCATCGGCCGCCCGCAGGTTGGCGAAGGGCAGGGCGGAGACGGCGGCCGCCGTCAGCGGCGACCAACCAGGCCGGGTGGGCATGGGGGAGAAGCACTGCGCCAGAGTCATGACCAAGTCGATGGACTTGGTGGCCCGGCCTCCGATCCGGGGGCCGCCCGGGCTGGCCTCGCCCAGGATCGCGGGGATGATCATGATGGCCGCCACCGTCCTGGAGGCGACGTCGATCAGCCCGGTCGCCTCCGCGGAGATCACTGCGCCGTCGTCCCCGAGGGCCTTGACGTGCAGGGGGGTGGTGTCCATCTGCATCAACTCGCCCGGCTGCAGGGCGAAGGAGGGCGTGTACGGGGGCAGTGGCTTGCTTGCCTTGCTGGCGCGCTGCCTGGTGGTGCCCCGCACCTGGTCGGACAGGCCCAGCTCGCTCATGCGCTTGTAGAAGATCGACTCCGGCAGCGTCAGGCGCTTGCGCTCTTCGGGGTCTTCGAGCTCCTTCGCGTAGCGGGAGGCAAGCAGATCCTGCACGGTGTCGTAGTAGCTGCCGATCGTGCCCCCGGACTCCCTCGTCCGGATGGCCACAGCCTCGTGCATGAGCGTGATCAGACGCGCATCGGTGCGTCCTCCCGGTTTTGGGGTCTTGCCCTTGCGGCCGTCCAGCAGCAGCACCAGCGGGTTCTCGTTCGCCCGTTTCCAGGCCAGCCGCTTGTCCTCCAGGGCTCGGGGCTTGATGTGGATGTCCGCCGCGGCCAGTTCCGCGGACTTCGCCTGGTAGCGCTGGGCCAGGGTGGTCGAGCCGGGATCGTAGCCGGGCCGCGGCACGCGGTGCCCGGGGCGCAGCCCGGTGTCGATCTCCTTCATGTGCCGGTGCCACCACAGTGCCTGCTTGCGGTCCACCTTGGACGCCGCCTGCAGCAGGACGTTCAGCGGCGGAAGCTCTGCGGGCTGCTGCGGCTGGTCTTCGCTGTCCAGGACCGCGAAGTCCTCGGCTGCGACCATGGCCTGGTACAGGCAGGTCACGGGCGCACCCTCGCCCGTCACGGGCGCCAGGGTCACCTGCGGACCTGCGAACGCGGCAATCTCGTAGCGGGCACCCTGCCAGCGGACGTGGTCTCCGAGTCGGACGCGGTCGGGTTCGAACCAGCCGGTCAGCTCGCGGGTCACCGTCTTGCCCCCGCCGCCCACGCGGGCGAGGTCGGCAGCAACGGCACGTCCCAGTCGACGAGCAGACGCTGGTGCCACACCAGCCGCCAGGCCAGGTCGAGCCCCGACAGCCGGGGCAGACCGCTGGCTGCGACTCCGTCTAGCACCGGCCGCGGCCGGCCGAAGGCGGCCAGCAACGCGTGTTCCTCCTCGCGGGAGACCGGGAACGGCTGACGGTAGCCGGCTGCCCACTCAAGGTTGGCGCGCCACACCCCGTAGGGCACCTGCCGCTCCTGCACGCGCCAGCCCGCTTGCTGCGCCACCTCGTGCAGCACCGACAGCCGCATCCGCCACTGCGGGCCCGGATTGTCTGGGCGTACCGCCACGACGGTGCGGTGCCCGTCGGCGGTGCGCGCCATGAAGTCCGAGCGCCACCGGTGCTTGGTCGTGCCGGTCTGCCAGTGCAGTTCGAGTGGTTCACCGCTGAACCGCACCACGTCCGGGTCGAAGTCGAGTTCGATGGCGACGCGGGTGCGCCGCAGGGATCCGCAGATCACCGATGTGTGGTTGGTGGATGACCACCAGCGCGTGATGACGCCCTGGCGGCCGTGGTAGGCCACCGGATCGGTGGGGGGGAAGCCGCTTCTCCAGCGGCACCTGCGCCAGCTCGGCGGGTGCGGAACAGGCCAGTTGGCCGGCCTGGTCCAGGTACCAGGCCATCACATCCGTCATCAGTGCCTCCTCGCCTTGTCAACCACCGTGGAGACACCCGAGACACCGGCGCGGGCCGTCTACCATGCGTTCCCTCAAAGGAGTGAACGAGCCTTGCCCGCGCGTTGCCATCTGTGCCGAGGCGGAACCCGAGGCCGCAGGCGGCCTACAGTTCGCCCGAGCCGGCCCCCAACTGCCAGGGCAGGCACGAACGCTGCTCAAGAGACCCTGACGATGCCGCGACCCGGGTATGGCCCAGCGGCGGCACGAAGCCACGGTCCCGCACCATAGGAGGCCGCACCGGAACAGGGGGCCGGTGATGCCGGGTCAGCCACTCCAGGACCGGCGCCATCACGAACCGCTCGTCCAGCCCCCAGGCCGCCGCCATCGACTCCACCTCGTACAGGAGCAGGGAACGCGTCCTGGACTCGCAGGGGACCGTCCGCTCGTAGCGGACCATGGCCTGGGCCAGGGCGACGGCCTCGGGATAGATCACCAGCGGCGCCGCCCGCAGGTCGCGGGGCGCCAGGCCGGCCCGCTCGGCGCGCAGTGCCCAGCGCGCGGCCAACGGCATGCGCGTCCACCAGTGCACCGCGACGTGGAAAGCGTCCGCGAACAGCGCCGTTCCCGCCTCGGGGAACCGCCGCTGCAACCGCAGCCGTTCACGGTGCGCGCGCACGACGGCGGGCAGGCCGTCCAGCCGTACCCGGGCGGGAGCGTCGCTGCGGGAGGAGTCCGTCCAGCGGTGGTGGCGCAGGCACACCCGCCACCGGTCGGGCCACAGCAGCCACACCGGTTCGTCGACCAGCCGCTGCGCGGCGCACAGATCGCAGCCGCGGACCACGTACGCCTCCCCCTCGGGAGGCTCCCACGACCATTCCCATTGTGCGGTGCCGTCGCCTTCGGGCAGCAGGTAGCGGTCCGCCAGCCCAGACAGGGCGCGCTGCAACTCCTGCGGTTGTCGCCCCGTCAGCACGGCCAGGTGCTGCAGTCCCGCCCAGTTCACATACATCTCCGTGAAGCGCGGATCGACCGCCTGCCGGCCGTGGCCCACCCGGTCCAGGAACGCGTCCAGCTCCAGACCGTTGCAGTGCGCCAGCCGGTTCACGAACGACCCCGTCGACTCGTCCGCCACATGCCGCACCTGCAAAGGAAGGCGGTGAGTCGGCCCCCACATCTCCAGCCAGTCCGTGAGCATCCCACCCCGGTCCTTCCGCACGGATGACCCGGCTGCTCATCATCCGCGTCCCGGCGCCGCCACCGGATGGGGTCTGCGAGAACCACTACACGATCGGGTGAAACGCCCGAAGTCTCGTGCCGCAGCGACGTTCCGTGACCGCACGCTCGAAACAGCCATGCCCGCACGTGCTTTCGGGAGAGAAGTGGCCGCGACGACCACCGACCACGACCTGCTCACAGACCTGCGCGCCCACCAGCGCATCGCGGTGGACATGTGCATCAACGCCTTCGCCACCAGCGCGCCCCGGATCACCCTGCAGGCCGCGTGCGGAACCGGCAAGACCCTGATCGCGCTCAACGTCGCGCAACACGTCGCCCCCCGAGGCCGCGTCCTCACCGTCCTGCCCAGGCTGCAACTGCTCGAGCAGACCATCGCTGCCTGGCACGCGGACGGACGTAAAGGGCCGTTCCTGGCCATCTGCTCCGAGGGCCCTCAAGACCCCGCCCTGGCCGGCGTGATGAAGCGGTTCGACAGCGCAGAGGAGCTCGCCACACAGATCGATGCCGCTGGCGACGGGCCGGTGAACGTGTTCATCACCTACCACTCCCTGCACAAGCTCGCGCAGGGGCACGCGGATCATCGCCTCCCGGCCTGGGACCTGATCATCGGCGACGAAGCCCACCGGGCCGCTGGCAGCCTGAACAAGAAGTGGGCTGCCATCCACGACAACGACGCCCTCCCCGCCCGCCGCCGCCTCTACATGACCGCCACCCCCAAGAACGTCGCCAACCCCGAAGACAACCCCGAACTCACCTGCGAAGTAGCCTCCATGGACGACCTGAGCCTGTACGGGCCCGTCGTTTACCGCATCTCCCTGGCCGGGGCCATCCAGGAGGGCCTGCTCGCCGACTACCGCCTCGTCGTCATGGAGATCCACGACGATCACCTGCGCCGCATCCAACAGGACCGCTTCGACCGCCTGGCCACCTTCGCGCAGTTCGCCGGCCACGCCCCGGACAGCCCCGAGGCGCTGCGGCGCGTGCTCACCAACTCGCGCCTGTGCCAGGAAGGCGTCGACCTGCCCGCGATCGACAGCATCCTGTTCGCCGACCCCAAGTCGAGCACCATCGACATCGTCCAGGCTGTCGGACGGGCCCTGCGCCAGCCGCCCGGCACGGGCAAGATCGCCACGATCATCGTCCCCGTCTACCTCGCTCCGGGAGAAGACCCGGCCAAGGGCATGAGAGGCAGTCCCTACTGGCTGCTCTACCAGGTCATGATCGCGCTGAAGGTCTACGACGAGCACGTCGTCCACCGCGTTGAGCGCCTGGAGCTCGAGGACCTGGACAAACGCTTCCCTCCGCCCGCCACCCGCCCGGAACGCGCCGACGAGATCATCCCCGTACTTGCCCTGAACGCCTTCGACCCCCACCACAGCATCTGGTTCCTCGGACTGGCCAGCGCCGAGCGCTACTACGCCGAGCGCGGACACCTGGACGTGCCCAGCCGCTACCTGGGCCCCGACCGCTTCTTCCTCGGCTGGTGGCTCGGCCACCAGCGGTCCCTGCACGGCAACGGACTGCTCGGCCAGGACCGCATTGACACCCTCGACGCGCTCGGCATGCGCTGGGAACACCCGCGCCACAGCATCGAATTCCGGCTGCACGTCGCCCGCGACTACGCCCGCGAGCGCGGACACCTGGCGCCCCTGGCCGACGAATCCTTCCAGGGCACCCGGATCGGCCGCTGGCTGGCCGGCTGCAGGCAGGAGGTCCGCGCCGGCACCCTGCCCTACCCCTACGAGCGCGCCCTGGACGAGATCGATCCCTGGTGGAACGCGCCCTGGCTCAAGCAGTGGCAGCACACCTACGTTCGGGCACTCGCCGCCTCCCGCAGCCGCACGCTCGACTTCCCCGACCTCCGCCCCAGCATCGGTGATCCGTTGACCGATTGGCTCGACCAGCAGATCGACCTCATGCCCGAGCTCCACCCTGACCAGAGGAACCTCCTGGGCGCCCTGCCCTTCGACCACCCCCTGGCCCTGCTGCTGCGACGCCCCCGCAGCCCCGGGGAACGCGCCTTTGCCGAAGGCCTCAGAGCAGCACGCACCTTCCGCCGCGAACACCAGCACCTCGACGTCCCCTACAACTACGTCGCCGAACAGGCCGGGCGCCGGTTTCGCCTGGGGGAGTGGATCTCACGGCAGCGCCGCGACGCGGGCGAGCTCACCCGGGGGCAACTCGACGCTCTGCAGGCCCTGCACATGCGCTGGATCCCGCGGCAGAAGACGCCGGCCCACTGACGGGGAACCGCTGCCGCCCGAGCGGGTGCACGGTCAGGTCCTGGTGGCCGGCTTCCTGCCCGGCGGTGCGTCATCGACGCCGCCGGAGGTGAGGGGCGGATGCCGTCCGGACGGCGGGACGTGGGAGCGTGCTGGAACAGGGAGCCGTGGGACGGCGGGCGGGGTTTCGGGCGACCTTACAAAGGAACTCAATGAATAAACAACTTGTTTGTTCATTGTTTTGACGTCATCCTGTCTCCATGACACTCGATTCGACCCCTGCCGCCCGGCGGCACGAGGCCGCGCTGGAGAAGCTGGCAGTCCTACGGGCGCGCCCCGACCTGCAGGAGGACCCGCCCGCATGGGCGCCCGCCAGGCGCCTGTGGGACGGAGCCGAGGTCCTGAGCAAGGTCATGGACGCCAGCACGCGCTCCCCAGGCGGCGACGAGCCCGCCATCGCCACCGACGACCTCGCGGCCGCCCTCGCCCTGTTCGAAGACCTCCGCCAGCAGCTCGACCACCTGGAATGCCAGGTGATCATGGAAGCCCGGCGCCACGGCATGGACTGGAACCAGATCAAGGACCAGCAGAGCCTCAAGACCCCGCAGGCCGCCGCCCAACGCTATCAACGGCTGATGACCCGCCTCGAAGAGATCCGCCAGGGCATGCGCTGACAGCCCGTTTCACCTCCACAGCGAAGGAGCGCGTGATGACCGACACCCCCGACGCGATCGGCGCCCTGCTGGGCGCAGGGCCGCGCCGCGCCGTGCCGCTGCCCGACCCCGCGCAGCGTCGCCGGCTGCGCACCGAGTACGGGCTCACCAAGACCGAGACCGCCAAAGCCCTGGGGGTCAGCCCCAACACGTTCTCGGCCTACGAGTCGGGGCAGCGCGAACCCCAGGGCGAAGCCCGCACAGCCTACGCGCGGCTGCTGCAAGGCATCGCCGCCCAACTCGCCCCCGAGCACGCCCTGGAGGAGCCCGCCGCTTCGGAGCCGTTCACAGCCCCCGCCCCAGAGCAGCCCACCGCCCCGGCCGTCCCGATGCTGGACCAGAACCCGGACGGTTCCCTGGCGATGGCGCCACCGCGACCGTGCGTGCAGTGCGGCCAGCCCTCCGCCTACCGCGCGCAGGGCCACCCGATGCACCTGGGCGGATTCTGCCGCCCCGGCACCGTTCCCGCTGCCGCGACGCCGCCCGCTCCCCTCCCGCATGCCTCAGCCGAGTCCGCCGCCTCGGTCGCCCCGGTCGCTGCGCCCCGCCAAGCCGCCCCCGCCCCGACGAACAGCGGGACAGCGGTGTCGCGGCGTACGCCGTCGTCGCGCCCAGCGGCGCCTTCGCGGGCCCGGAAGGCTCCGGCGAAGAAGCCGGCGACGGCGGCTGAGGGGCCGTCGGATTGGCAGGTTGCCGCGGCCGCGCGTTTCCCGTCCGGGCCGCTGGCGGTGGTGGACGTGGCACCGTCGGGCAAGGCGCTGGTGGCCTACCTGGCCGACGGCACCACGGCTGCGACCGCGCCGGCCGGGCGCACGCTCACTGACGTCGTCGAGTGGGCGCTGCAGACCAAGCTGGGCTCGCCGCGCCTGCACCGGCACGGGAAGGACGCCGATGCCCTCGTCGTCCTGACCGACGCCGTGCTCGCGGAGCTCGGTGTGCCGCCGATGGGCCGGGACGAGAAGAAGGATTTCGTCCAGCGCCTCGGCCAGTTGCCGAAGACCCACAAGGCCGTCAAGCAGGTGGAGAAGGCCGGCTGGCTGCTGACCCAGCGTGGTCTGGGCCCCTGGACGCGCATCTTCCGTACCCCCGAGGACGGCAGACGGGTGTGCGTCCAGCTGTGCATCCCCGCCTGGGGCGCCCTCGCGTCCGGTGGCTGGCAGATCCCCGACGACCTGGACGCTTCCGGCCTGGCCCGCCTGCTCGGCACCTACGCCACCCGTGTGCTCACCCCGCGCGGCTCCACCGCCGTCTCCGGCCTGGAACTGGTCACCGCGCTGCGCCCGCCGACGAAGGCGGTGCGCACGGAGGCCGGCTGGACGTCCGGGCCGGTGGAGGGCTCCCGCCCGAGGGAGGCATTCGACCCGGCTCCGCCGGAGGTCCCGGACATCCACCCGCTTGCCCATGACCGCGGGCCGGGCGGTGAACTAGTACCAACGCCGTTCAGTTAGGCGTGGGGCCTGCATGTCAAGGCCGGTAGGCAAAGCAGCGGAGCTGCCGTAGAAGAGGGCTGTCACTCCAAGACATC
>NZ_JBHYUU010000083.1:0-33994 GCF_042749955.1 Kitasatospora sp. NPDC059462
GGCGAGGAGACCCTGCGCCCGGAGCGGGCGCACTGACGGATTGGGCGGGGCCGGCGACCACCACGACCGGGCCGGGTGCGGTTCGCACCGGCCCCGTTCGTGTTCGTCGTGGCGGGGTGTCAGGCCGTGGTGAGGGGGACGGCGGCCTCGGGGGTGAGGACGCGGGCCGTGAAGGTCTCGGTCAGGTACAGATGGACGGTGTCGGCCGTGTGGGAGAGGTAGCCGACGCTGACGTCCTGGCCGAGCTGGAGTTCGAAGTCGCCGCCGCGGGTGGAGAGGAGCAGGGCGCCCTCGATGGCGGGGGCCCAGATGAGTTCGCCGTCGAGGAGGCGGGCGATGTGGCTGGCGACGGGGTAGCCGTGGTCGGAGGTCTCGTTGACCGCGGTGTAGGCGTCCGCGCCGAGCAGGAGGGCGTAGGGGCCGCCGACGCCGGCCAGGCGGAGGGTGGTGAGGGCCCTGCTGACCGCCTCGGGGTACTCGCGGACGTCGGTGGGGAGCGGGACGGCGGGGTTGGTGGCGGCGGCGCGGATGCCCTCGATGCCGGCGGCGGGGTAGCCGTCGAAGACGGCGCGGTCCTCGGTGAGGGCGAGGGTGCGGGCGGCGTCCTTCACGGGCTGCCAGTCGGAGTCCCGGGAGCCGCGTTCGACGTCGTCCACGGCGGAGCGGCCGACCGGGAAGGGCACCCGCAGTTCGACGAGCGGCCGCACCTCGCGGGCGTGGGCCTGGACGCCGGGGTTGGGCGGTTCGATGGCGGTGAGGTGGCCGGTGCCGACGGCCGCGAGGGCGGGGCCGTCGGGGCCGTTCAGGTCGACGACGCGACGGCCGGCGAGGTGGAGCTTGAAGGTCTGCCGGGCCTCCTCCTCGATCTCCGCCCAGGCCGCGGCGGAGACGGGAGCGAGCTCGCGGTGCAGGTTGTTCATGACGCGGGGGTGCCTTTCAGGCTGCCGATGGCGAGGGAGCCGTCGGGGACGGCGGCGGAGGAGGGGACGGCGGCGGTCGGGACGGGGGCGGGGACGGCAGCGGGAACGGCGGCCGGGACCGCCGCGGCCGGCGCGGGCGGCGGGTCGTCCAGGAACTCGGCCGTCGGGACGTGGAACAGGGTGCCGGTGGCCGCGGTCGAGAAGTCGAGCAGCCGGTCGTGGGCGCCGGGCGGGCGGCCGACGAACATGTTCTCCAGCATCTCCTCGGTCACCTCCGGGGTGCGCGAGTAGCCGATGAAGTACGTCCCGAACTCCCCGCCGCCGGCGAAGGAGCCGAACGCCATGTTGAACCGCATGATCTGCCGCTCCTCGCCGTCCGGGCCGGTGACGCTGGTCAGCGCCACGTGCGAGTCGGCGGGTTTGACGTCGTCGGCGAGCTCGATGTCGGTGAGCTTGGTGCGGCCGACCGCGCGTTCCTGCGCCTCGACCGGGAGCCGGTTCCAGGCGTCCAGGTCGTGCAGGTACTTCTGGACGATCACATAGCTGCCGCCCGCGAACTGCGGGTCCTCCTCCCCGATCAGCACGGCGGCGTCCGCGGCGCGGCCCTCGGGGTTCTCGGTGCCGTCGACGAAGCCCAGCAGGTCGCGGTCGTCGAAGTAGCGGAAGCCGTGCACGGCGTCGACCACGGTGGCGGCGCCGGCGAGGCGGTTGGTGAGCTGACCGGCGAGTTCGAAGCAGAGGTCCATCCGGGCGGCGCGCAGGTGGAACAGCAGGTCACCGGGGGTGGCCGGGGCGCGGTGGCGGGCGCCGGTGATCTCCCGGAACGGGTGCAGCCCGGCCGGGCGGGGGCCGTCGAAGAGCCGGTCCCAGGCGTCCGAGCCGATGCCGGTGACACAGGTGAGCCCGGCGTCGGGGGCGCGGAAGCCGACCGCCCGGCGCAGGCCCGCCACATCGGGCAGCAGGGCCCGGACGGTGGGCTCGCCGCCGGGGTCGACGGTGAGGACGAGGAAGATCGCGGCGGTGGTGAGCGGGGTGAGGACGGGCTGCGGCATCGGCGGACTCCGGTCTCCGGGGTCTGATCATCCGTACGATTACACCCCGGGACGGACATTTCGGCGCGGTCGACGGGCCGAGCAGGGGACGCGGGCGGACAGCGGGACGGCCCCTCACCGGCCGGGGCCGGCGAGGGGCTCGGGGGCCGCGACGGGCCCGGGGCGCGTCAGGAGGACCTGCGACCGCGCAGGCCGAGGGCGGTGACCAGCGCGCCGAGGGCGACCGCCGCGACCGGGACCACCAGCGCGGCCCGGAAGCCGTCCAGCCCGGACCCCCCGTCGCCGGTGACGGCCAGGTGGACGGCGGTGACCGCGGAGAGGCCGAGCGCCGCACCGAACTGGAAGGCGGTGTTGAGCAGCCCGCCGGCCAGCCCCTGCTCCTCCTCGGCGACGCCGTCGGTGGCGGCGATGGTCAGCGGCCCGTAGGCGAGGGCGAAGGCCAGGCCGGTGAGGATCATGGTCGGGAACATCATCGGATAGCTCCAGTCCGGGCCGACCGGAAGGAACAGCGCGTAGGACAGCGTCGCCAGGCCGAAGCCGCCGAGGATCACCCGGACGGTGCCGAACCGGTCCACCAGCCGGGGGGTGAGGGTCGGCGCGAGCACCGCGTCCGCCCCGACGGCCAGCAGGGCGAGACCGGTCTGCAGCGGGGTCCAGCCGCGCAGGTCCTGGAGGTAGAGGGTGACGGTGAACTGGAAGCCGAAGAAGGAGCCGGCGAACAGCAGCGCGCCGAGGTTGGCGCGCAGCAGCGGGCCGGAGCGCAGCAGGCCGAGGCGGACCAGCGGGGCGGCGGAGCGCCGTTCGACGGCGACGAAGGCGGCCAGCAGGGCCAGTCCCCCGGCCGCCTCGGCGAGGGTCGGGACGGCGGCGGCGCCCGGTTCGCCGATCCGCACCACGGTGTGGACCAGCAGCAGCATGGCGCCGGTGACGGTGGCGGCGCCGGCCAGGTCGAAGCGCTCGCCGGGGCGGCGGGCCGGCGGACGGTCGCGCGGGAGCAGCGGCAGGGCGGCGAGCAGCAGGGCGCCGGCGAGCAGGACGGGGGCGAAGAAGACCCAGCGCCAGCTGATCGCGGTGAGCAGGCCGCCGGCCACCAGGCCGAGCGAGAAGCCGGCGGCGGCGGTGCCCGCGTAGAGGAGCAGCGCGCGGTTGCGGCGGGGGCCCTCGGCGAACGCGGTGGTGATGATCGCCAGGCCCGCGGGGGTCATGAAGGCGGCCGCGAGGCCGGTGGCGAAGCGGGCCAGGACGAGCACCCAGGGCGCGCCGGCGAGGCCGCCGGCGCCGGAGAAGAGGACGAAGACGGTGAGCCAGAACAGGAAGGTGCGGCGCCGTCCGAGCAGGTCGGCGGTGCGGCCGCCGAGCAGCATGAAGCCGCCGTAGCCGAGCACGTAGGCGCTGAGCACCCAGCTGAGCGAGCCGGTGTCCATGCCGAGGTCGGCGCGGATCGAGGGGAGCGCCACGTTGAGCATCGCGACGTCGATGCCCTCCAGGAAGATCGCGCCGCACAGGACGAGCAGGACGGCGGTCTCGCGACCGGTGAGGCGGGCGGCGGGGGGCGGTGCGGCGGGGGCGGGGGGCGGTGCGGCGGCGGGCGCGGCGGGGGCGGCGGCGGGCGTGCCGGTTCCGGACACGGCTGAGGACGCGGACACGGAGGTCTCCTGGGGAGTGCGCGGGAAGGCGGGGAGGCCGGACCGGGCGGTTCTCCGTCGTCCAGTCGGTTCCCTCTTGTAACCACCAGCCATCCTGAGGCAGCATCAGGAACCATGGAAGAAGGCACTTTGAAGTCACCGACGCACTGCGCGGTGACCGAGGACGACTACGACGCGTTCCAGTGGGACACCCGGGAGGACTGCGAGGTCCGGCAGATCCTCGACCGGATCGCCGACAAGTGGTCGTTGCTGGTGATCGCGCTGCTGGACCGCGGCTCGCTGCGCTTCACCGAGCTGCGGCGGGAGATCGACGGGGTCAGCCAGCGGATGCTGACCGTCACGCTGCGCCAGCTGGAGCGCGACGGCCTGGTCGAGCGGACGGTGCACCCGGTCGTGCCGCCCCGGGTGGACTACGCGCTGACCCCGCTGGGCCGGACCCTGCACGAGACGGTCCGGTCGCTGGTCACCTGGACGGAGACGCACCAGCGCGAGATCGCGGCGGCCCGGGCCTCGTACGACGCGCGGACGGGCTGAGCGCGGGCACGACGAGGGGCGGGCCCGGTTTCCCGGGACCCGCCCCTTCTCGTGGTGCGCGGACCGCCGCCGTCAGACCCGCAGGGCCGCCAGCTGCTCGGCGAACGGGACCACGCTCTCCGTCTCCCCGGACCCGCCGTCCGCCGCCGGCCCGTGGGGGGCGCGGCCGGCGAGCAGTCCGGCGAGTTCGCCGGCGGCCCGGTCGATCCGGCCCGGCAGGCCGTCGGTGAGCCGGTCGCCCGTGGTGCCCCAGTCGTCGGTGGCCGCGTAGACCGCGGTCGGGACGACCACCGAGCGCAGGTAGCTGAACAGCGGGCGGACGGCGTGCTCCAGCGCCAGCGAGTGCCGGGGCGTGCCGCCGGTGGCGGCGATCACCACGGGCTTGCCGCTGAGCACGTCGGGGTCGATCACGTCGAAGAACGACTTGAACAGCCCGCTGTAGGAGGCGGTGAAGATCGGCGTCACCGCGATCAGCCCGTCGGCGCGGGTCACCGTCTCGATCGCCTCGCGCAGCGCGGCGCCGGGGAAGCCGGTGACGAAGTTGTGCGCGATGTCGGTGGCGAGGTCGCGCAGTTCGATCACCGTCACCTCCACCTCCCGCCCGTCGAGGGCGAGCCGGCGGACCGTCGCCTCGGCCAGCCGGTCCGCGAGCAGCCGCGTCGAGGACGGCTTGCTCAGGCCGGCGCTGACCACCGCCAGTCGGTACGCGGTCACTTGGCCACCTCCACGTTCTCCTCGGTGTTCTGCTCCTGCTCCCGGCGGGCGCGGTCGGCCGCGACCAGCGAGGCGTGCGTCGGCGCGTCCGGGACGTCGGCCGGGCGGCCCTTGGCGAACTCCTCGCGCAGCACCGGCACGACCGCCTCGCCGAGCAGGTCCAGCTGCTCCAGCACGGTCTTCAGCGGCAGGCCGGCGTGGTCCATGAGGAACAGCTGGCGCTGGTAGTCGCCGAAGGTCTCGCGGAAGGTCAGGGTCTTCTCGATGACCTCCTGCGGGCTGCCGACGGCGAGCGGGGTCTGGTCGGTGAACTCCTCCAGCGACGGCCCGTGTCCGTACACCGGCGCGTTGTCGAAGTACGGGCGGAACTCGCGCACCGCGTCCTGCGAGTTCCTGCGCATGAACACCTGCCCGCCGAGGCCGACGACGGCCTGCTCGGGGGTGCCGTGCCCGTAGTGGGCGTAGCGCTCGCGGTAGAGGTTGATCAGCTTCCGGAAGTGCTCCTTGGGCCAGAAGATGTTGTTCGCGAAGAAGCCGTCGCCGTAGTAGGCGGCCTGCTCCGCGATCTCCGGGCTGCGAATGGAGCCGTGCCAGACGAACGGCGGGACGCCGTCGAGCGGGCGCGGGGTGGCCGTGAAGGACTGCAGCGGGGTGCGGAAGCGGCCCGACCAGTCGACCACGTCCTCGCGCCACAGCTGGTGCAGCAGCGCGTAGTTCTCGATCGCGAGCGGGATGCCCTGGCGGATGTCCTTGCCGAACCACGGGTAGACCGGGCCGGTGTTGCCGCGGCCCATCATGAGGTCCACCCGGCCGTCCGCGAGGTGCTGGAGCACCGCGTAGTCCTCGGCGATCTTCACCGGGTCGTTGGTGGTGATCAGCGTGGTCGAGGTGGAGAGGATGATGCGCTCGGTCTGCGCCGCGATGTAACCGAGCAGGGTGGTCGGCGAGGACGGCACGAACGGCGGGTTGTGGTGCTCGCCGGTCGCGAAGACGTCCAGGCCGACCTCCTCCGCCTTGCGGGCGATGGCCACGGTGGCCTTGATCCGCTCATGCTCGGTCGGGGTGCGGCCGGTGGTCGGGTCGGGGGTGACATCGCCGACGGTGAAGATTCCGAACTGCATGTTGCTCACCACACTCCAGGCTGAATCCCGCTGGGAAACCCCGCTCAGGATCCGATCGTCAAAGTTTCAACCACTTTAGCATCCTCCACCCGGGTGTTATTCCCCCCAGCGTCCGGGCCCTGGCCCGAGACCGCACTACGGCCCCGCAGGGCGTCCGGGAGCAGGGTCAGCAGACCCGCGACGGCCAGCGCGACCCCCAGCCAGAGGACCGCCCGCAGGCCCCACAGGTCGATGGCGAGCCCGCCGAGCAGGGAGCTGAGGATGACACCGAGCGTGATGAAGGCGTTGTGGACGGTGTTCACCAGCGGACGGGCGTTGCCGATCCGCTGCACCCGCGAGGCCATCGCCGGGTTCATGGTGACGCCGACCAGGCCGACCCCGAGCAGCAGGCCGACCGCCGGCACCCGGTGCTGGGCGAAGAGCGCGAGGCCGGCCAGGAAGAGGGTGTTCAGCGCCAGGCCGACGGCGAGCACCGGCAGCGCGTGGCGGTCGGCGAGCCGGCCGACCACGGTGTTGCCGACCACGGTCGCCGCGCCGTAGGCGACCAGCAGCAGCGGGACGGAGCCGGCCGAGAAGCCGGTGATCCCGGTGAGGACCGGGTTGACGTAGCTGAACAGCGCGAAGGTCGCGCCGATGATCAGGGTGCTGGTGGCGAAGGCCAGCCAGAGCCGCCGGTTGCGCAGGGCGCCCAGCTCCGCGCGGAGCGAGCCGCCGCCCTCGGCGTGGTCGGCGTCCGGCACCCCGGCGACGGTGGCCAGCGCGACCGCCACGGTGAGCACGGCCACCGCCCAGAACGCCGCCCGCCAGCCGAAGTGCTCGCCGATGACGGTGGCCAGCGGCAGGCCGAGCAGAGTGCCGAGCATCAGGCCGTTCATCAGCACGGCGATCGCCCGGCCGCGCAGCTCGGGGCGGGCCAGCTGGGTGGCCATCGAGATCGAGATGCCGAAGAAGGCCTGGGCGGCGACCCCGCTGATCACCCGGGCCACCAGCATCACCGGGTAGCCGGAGGCGGTCGCGGCGAGCAGGTTGCCGACCAGGAAGACCGCGAACAGCAGCATCAGGGCGCATTTCTGACGCATCCTCAGCAGAGAAACGGTGAGGAACGGACCGCCGAAGGACATCGCGACGGAGAAGGCGGTGATCAGGTAGCCGATCTGCGGGACGGTCGCGTCGAGGCCCTCCGCCAGCTGCGGCATCAGCCCGGCGACGGCGAACTCACTGGTCACCATCGCGAAGATGCCGAGGGCGAGGACGTAGACGGCACGTGGCATGGGAGTGCTCCCCCGATAGTTTTGGATTGGTCGGTTCAAAATAAGGGCAGGCCGGGGCAGGGGCGGGCCGCACCGAGGACAGGGCGGACCGCGGACCGCCGCAAGGAAAGGGCAGGCCCGTCCGGTCAGGGGGTGAGCGCGTCCACGGCGGTGGCGGCGACGGCCTCGACGGCAGCCCGGTCGGCCCCGCCCTTGGCGGCGACCCGCATCCCGGCGATCACCGCGTTCACGAACCGGGCGAGCTCGTCCGGCTCCCGGCGCGCGGCGATCTCGCCCGCCCGCTGGCCGGCGCCGATCGCGGCCGCCAGCGCGGCGAGCCGCACCCGCTGGTCCCGCTCCACCACCGCGGCCGCCTCCGGGTCGCGCCCGGCCAGCTCGACGACGGTGTTCACGGTCAGGCAGCCGATGCTGCGCCCCTGCGGGCGGTTCTCGAACTCCCCGTCGACGACCCGCGCCAGCAGGATCCGGATCCGCTCCAGCGGCGGCAGGCCGAGGTCCTCCAGCAGCGCCACCTGCGGGACGGTCATCAGCTCGTTGTAGCGGTCCAGCGAGCGCCGGAACAGGTCGCGCTTGCTGCTGAACGTGTTGTAGATGCTGCTCCGCCCGAGGCCGGTCGCCTCGCAGAGGTCCTGGGTGGAGGTGGCCTCGTAGCCGTTCGCCCAGAACGCCCGCATCGCCGCGTCCAGCGCCCGGTCCTCGTCGAAGGTGCGCGGTCTCGCCATGGCAGCACCGTAGCCGTTTTGGACCGCCCGATGCAATACCGGCCCGGTGCCCCGCTCCCCCGGGCGGCGGGGCGGCGGCGCGCGACAATGGGAGGAGCCGGGAGGAGCCGGGACCGGCCGGCCGGAGCACCCCGAAGGGCGGCGAACCGATGGCGGCGTACATCGCGGTGAGCGCGCTGAGCCACGAGGGCCTGCTGCGCGAGCAGAACGAGGACAGCCTCGTCGCCGGGCCGTGGACGCTCTGCGCGACCGTCACCACCAACCCGCAGACCCTGCTCTTCCCGCTGGGCCCGCCCTGCCCGGTCGCGGTCGCCGACGGACTCGGCGGCCATCCCGGCGGCGAGGTCGCCAGCGCCCTGGTCGCCCGGCGGCTGGCGGCGGCCGGGCCCGGGCTCGACGGCGAGGAGAGCGTCCGGGAGGCCCTGCAGAACTGCAACCGGGACGTCTACGCGGCCGCCGGCGGCGATCCCGGACTGGCCGCGATGGGCACCACGGTGGCCGGCCTGGTGCTGCTGGAGGACCGCGTCGTGGTCTTCAACATCGGCGACAGCCGGGTCTACCGGATCGGCGACGGCGCCCTGCGCCGGGTCAGCGTGGACGACAGCCCGCCGCTGCCGCCCGGGCGGCGCACCACCTCGGTGGTCACCCAGACCCTGGGCGGCTCGCTCGGACTGACCTTCGTCGAGCCGCACGTCCGCAGTGAGCCGCTGGCCGTCGGCGACCGGTACCTGGTGTGCAGCGACGGGCTGACCGACCCGGTGCCGGAGGAGGAGCTCGCGGCCCTGCTCGACCGTCCGCCGGCGGAGGCCGAACGGGCCGACGGGCGGGCGGCGTTCGAGCTCTGGAAGGCCGCGATCGAGGCCGGCGGGCCGGACAACATCACGCTCGCGCTGGTGCGGGTCGGGCCGTAGCCGCCCTGGCACGGGAGGGCCCGGCGGCGCGGTGCACCGCCGGGCCCCCTCGGTCCGGGTCGGACGACGACTCCTCGGTCAGTACTCGGCCTTGATGCTCGCGCCGGAGAAGCCCTGCTGGGCGTAGAGGCTCAGGAAGACGTAGCCGGCCGGCGGGTTGGTGATGGTCAGGGTCTCGGTGTTGCCCGCGTTGGCGGACCTGGCGGTGTAGGAGTTGGTGTAGGCCCAGCCCCGGTCGTTGAAGTAGAGGTCGGCGTTGCCGGTGCCGCCCGTGCTGGTGAGCCGCAGCTGCGTCACCCCGGCCGGGAGGTACAGGTAGAAGTGCGCGTAGTTGCCGGTGGTCGCCGCCAGGTCGACGCGCCCGCAGTTGCGGTCCAGCTGGCGGGGGTCGGCGCCGGTGCACTGGACCGGGCCCGAGCCGGCGACGGTGACGTCCTGGCGGGTGCTCGCGGTGGCGCCCTTGTTGTCGGTCACGGTCAGCGTGACGGTGAAGGTGCCGGCCCGGGAGTACGTCTTGGCCGGGTTGGCCTCGGCGCTGGTGGTGCCGTCGCCGAAGTCCCAGGCGCGGGAGGCGATCGTGCCGTCCGGGTCGGTCGAGCGGTCGGTGAAGGTGACCGACTGCCCGGAGACCGCGGCGGTGAAGGCCGCGGTGGGCGCCTGGTTGCCGGGCGGGTTGGTGCCGCCGCCGCAGGCACCGGCCGCGCAGGCGGTCAGCCAGCGGTCGAAGTCGGCGTCGTAGCGGGTGCCGATGGTGGTCTTCAGGATGGTGCGGGCGCCGGCCCAGTCACCGGTGCGGTACTTGGCGAGCACGGCGTCCAGGTCGGCGCGGTGCTGCTCCAGCATGTAGCGGACGGCCAGGTAGCCCCAGCGGTAGACGCGCTCCTGGTCGCCGTAGGCGGTGTCGAAGAGCTCGGAGAGCCGGTAGGTGTGGAGGCCGGCGGCGCTGATCGCCGCGTCGTAGGTCTCCTTGCGGTACGAGTAGGAGACGTACTCCGCGAAGCCCTCGACCCACCAGATGGTCGGGGTGGTCATGCCGGCGTCGAAGTCGCCGTACATGTCGAACCGGCCGTCGAGGTAGTGGGTGTACTCGTGGTTGAGGTTCCAGATCTGGAAGTCCGGCGTCCAGTCGGCCTCGTAGGCGAGGAAGCGCGGCTGGTTGCCGGCCTCGTTCGGCTTGCCCTCCAGGTACATGCCGCCGTTGTTGGTGTCGATGCCGTAGATGCCGGCGGCGAACACCGCGTAGTCGAAGCGGGTGTGGAAGACCACGACCTCGATCGTGGTGTTCCGGTCGTCGGCGACCGGGCCGTTGTCCTTGGCCACCGCGTGGAAGAAGGCGTCCTGGCCGTTGAGGCTGGAGCAGGTGGTGCCCAGCTGCGCGGCGTCCAGCTTCTGGGCCAGCACGCGGATGCTCGGGCTGCAGCTGTGGTCGACGGTCAGGACGGCCGACCGGAGCCGGGCGGGAGCGTCACAGGTGCCGTAGTAGGCGCAGTTGCCGCTGTCGTAGGCGTCGCCCATCTCCGCCACGGCGGCCCACTGGTAGGAGGTGCGGTCGCCCGGCGAGGAGCGCTCGGCCAGCCCCTTCATCAGCGGGCGGACCTTGGGCCGGAGCGGCTCGTACTGCAGGAAGCGGCCCAGCTCGCGGGTCGCGTTGTAGACCAGGAAGGTGTAGTCGCCGCCGAGCAGGGCGCCGTTGGCGGAGGCGAAGGCGTAGAGCGCGTCGAGCACGCCCGGGTCGGCCTGCACCGCCTCGGCGAAGCCCTTCGTCTGGTGGCCGCGCCACAGCACGGTGAACACGCTGTTGAGCGCGTTGCCCATGTTCGCCGGGTTGTGGGTGGCGGCGTCGTACGCGCCGAGCAGGCGCTTGACCACCGGCAGGTAGCGGACGTTCTCCTGCGCGCTGTCGATGAGGGTGATCGCCTCCCCGAGCGTGCCCGCGTTGGCGGCGGAGACGTCACGGGAGTGCGCGCTGTTGAAGAAGGCGTCCAGCGCGCCGCGGATCGAGGTCTGCAGGGCGGTGCCGTAGGTGCCGACGTCGGACGCGTGGTACCACTGCACGTAGTAGCCGGCCCGCAGGAACAGCACCAGCTGGGCGGTGGAGGTGGAGTTGTCGCCCGGGTAGGAGGCGGCGTTGTCGCGCAGGGCGTCCGCGACCGTGACCATCTGGGACTCGCGGAACGTCCGGTTGGCGTCGCCGCCGGTCAGCAGGAACAGGCTGTTGATGCAGCCCAGGTCGGCCGCCTTGACGGCCTGCACCAGAGCGCCACCGGTCCGGCTGAAGTCGGGGATGTTGCAGGGCTGTTCGGCGAGGGCCGCGGGGGCTCCCGCGCCGAAGGCCTTGGCCAGTGCGGCCTGCTGCTCCGCCTTGCGCTCCGCCGCCGACAGGCGTTCGGCGCGCTCGGGGTCGGTGGTCGAGAACGGGGCGCGCTCACGCGGCGACACCGGCTTCTTCGCGCCGTGGCCGTCCGGCGCTTCACCGATCGCGGGCCGCGGGGCCAGGCCGGCGGGGCCGGCCGAGGTCGCGGGCGAGCCTCCGCCGGGCTGCGGCGAGGCCGGGGCGGGGGCGGCCTGGGCGCGCGGGGCGAACAGGCCGACCGCCACGAACATCACCAGGAGGAACGTCAGCAACCTGGCGACATGGGGGTGTTGGTGCAAGGGACGTGCGGTTCTCACGTGGGGGCCTCCGGGCCGTCGTCGGCCGCGTGGGGGTGCGGCCGGTGGGGGTGGTGAGGACCGTTGCGACGGCACCGTTGGGGCGGTGACCGTCGAGCACCGGTGGGGAGTGTGACATGTACAATGGCATGCATCACATGGCGGAGGAAGGCCCAGAACCGGCAACTGCCGCTTCCCCACAGGAACTTCACGAAACGACCGCAGACGGCGAGGGCCGCCGGTCGGTCGACCGGCGGCCCTCGCTGGCGGCGACACCGTCGCCGGGGTGGGTCAGTCGCGCACGAGGAGCACCACGCCCGCGGTGACCAGGCCGAGCACGACGGCGGCCGCGCCGTACGACAGCCGGTGCGAGCGCACCACCGGCAGGTAGCGGTCCACGGCGTAGCGACCGGGGCCGGTCAGCGCCAGGCCCGCCGCGGCGGTGATCAGGAGCAGTTCGTACTCGCAGCCGCCCTTCCCGGCGAAGAAGCTGCCGCTCCAGCTGACGGCGAGGGCATTGAGCATGGTGCCCAGGATCGCGGCGGCCGCCAGCGGGGCCAACAGGCCGACAGCGAGCGCCAGTCCGCCACCGGCCTCGGTGAGGCCGGCCACGACGGCCATGAGCTTGGGCGCCGGGTAGCCCTGCGACTCGAAGAACTTGCCGGTGCCGTCGATCCCACCGCCGCCGAACCAGCCGAACAGCTTCTGGCTGCCGTGCCCGGCCATGATCAGGCCGAGGGCCAGGCGCAGCAGCAGGAGGCCGGCGTCGTAGGCGTGCGGGGAGGTGGCCACGGACCCGGAGTGTCTCCCGGCCGCGACGGGGGTGGTGGGGGCGGTCGTGCTCGGGCTGGTGCTCGGCATGCGCGTCTCCATCGAGAAAAAAGGGGGGTTCGTCGATGCTGGCGGACTTGTTCAAATTCGAACCAGCGGGGTGATGTGACCGTACCGGTAAGTTTGAATTTGAACAACTAGCCGGACGGAAGATTTTGGCGTGGCCGGGTCAGCATTGGTGTAGACCGGCGTACGAAGGTGCCTGGCGGGGCAGGCTCAGGGCATGGCACATCGCAAGGAACACCGGCGGGCGGAGGGCCGGGGCACCCCGTACGCCGACGCCCTCACCGCCTTCACCGAACGGGTGCGGCTGATCACCCCCGACCAGTGGGACGCACCCACCCCCTGCGCCGACTGGACCGTCCGCGATCTGGTCAACCACCTCACCGGCGAGCAGCTGTGGGTGCCCGAACTGCTGATGGGCTCCACCATCGGCGAGGTCGGCGCCCGCTTCGACGGCGACGTCCTCGGTGACGACCCGGTCGGCGCCTGGACCGCCGCCTCGGCGGCCGCCCGCGACGCCTTCGCCGTCCCCGGCTCGACCGACCTCACCGTGCACCTCTCCTTCGGCGACGTCTCCGGCCAGTACTACCTGGACCAGCTCACCGCCGACGCCGTCGTGCACGCCTGGGACCTCGCCGAGGGCATCGGGCGGCTCACCCGGCTGCCGGACGGGCTGGTCGACTTCGCGCTCGACGAGTACACCGGCTACGGGGACCTCTCCGGCAGCGGGCTGTTCGACCCGCCCCTGCCGGTGGCGGACGACGCCGGCCCGCAGACCCGCATGCTCGCCCTCACCGGACGCCGGGACCGCCCCTGACCTGCGGCTCGGCCCGGCCCACCGGTTCCACCGCGCACTCCCCGGGGCCGCACCGCCCGGGCAACGGGCGCGGCGCCGGATACTGGAGGTGGCGGGGGGTGAACCGCAGCAGACCGGAGAGGCGGGCGCGCCATGAGCCGCAGGCCGGACATCCTCGGCGAGTTCACCGCGGAGCACCGCGCGGTGGAGGACCTGCTCGCCCGGATCGAGGCCGCTCCCCCGCTCTCCGGCGCGACCGGGACGGACAGCACGGCGGAGCCGGAGAGCACGGCCGGGCCGGAGAACGCAGCCGGGCCGGAGGGCGCGGCGGAGCCCGCGGCGCCGGGCGGCGCGGCGGAGCCCGTGGACCGGCTGATCGGGCAGCTCACCGACCTGCTGTTCAGCCACTGCGCGGCGGAGGAGGAGCACCTGTTCCCGGTCGTCCAGCACGACGTGGCCGACGGCGGCGCGATGGTGTTCCGGTGCATCCACGACCACCTCGCGATCGGCCAGTACCTCGCCGACCTGCAGTCCCTCCCGCCCGGCGACCCCGCGCCGGCGACCCTGCTGCGCGGACTCGCCGAGCTGCTGCGCCGGCACCTGGCCACCGAGGAGAAGGAGCTGTTCCCCGCCGCCCGCAAGGCGTTGCCGGCCGCCGCCCGGAACGCGCTCGCCGAACGGCTGCGGGCCGAACGGGCGGAGATCGCCGAGGCGGGGCCGTCGGGGCCGTGAGCCCGCGGGTCAGGGCTTGGCGCTGATCACCGCGAACCGGCCGCCCTCCGGGTCCTGGAGCCGGGCCACCCGCCCGTACGGCGAGTCGAACGCCGGGCCGAGTGCTCCCCCGCCGAGCTCCCCGGCCCTGGCCACCGCCGCGTCGGTGTCCGGCACCGAGAAGGACACCTCCCAGTGCGGCGGCATCCCCGCCGGCCCGCCCGCCTGCTCCCGGGCGAGCGCGGCGACGCTGCGCCCCTCGGTCCGCAGCACCACCCGGTCGTGCTCCCAGCGGACCTCGAACCGCTCCGGGTCCCGGCCGTCCCAGCGGAACACCTCGCCGTAGAAGAGCGCGGCCGCGAACGGATCCGGGGTGCGCAGCTCGATCCAGACCGGTGAGCCCAGGAGGTCGAGGCGCCGGGCCCGGCCGAGCGGACCCTCCCAGATGCCGAACACCGCGCCCAGTGGGTCCGCGGCGAACGCCACCCGGCCCGCGTCGAAGGACAGCGGCCCCACCGCGAGCGTCGCGCCGCGCTCGCGGACCGCGTCGGCGGCGGCGTCCGCGCTCTCCGTGCCGAAGTAGCTGGTCCAGGCGACGGGCATGTCCCAGCCCCCGGTGGCCACGCCGAGACCGGCCACCGCCTGCCCACCGGTCACGGCGTGCACGTACGGGCCGAAGCGGTCCGGCCCCGGCTCGAACTCCCAGCCCAGCAAAGGCCCGTAGAAGGCCTTGGCCACGTCGAGGTCGCGCGCCATCAGGCTCACCCAGCACGGGACGGCCGCCACGCAGCGCACCTCGGCCGTTGTCCCACCGCTGACCATCGCGACCACCTCCGAGACCCCGGCCGCCGGGCCCCTCCCGACTCCCACGGCCGTCCGGCCGCCCGGGCGACTTCAGCCTAGGACGTACCGGACGGTTCGGGGCGGATCAGCACGCGGGGTGGGGTGTGGGCGTGGTGAGACCCTGGTGAGGGGCGTGCGCGGAAGGCTCCGCGCCCCGGGCGGTTCAGAGCACGGGCGCACCTCCGAAGCCGTCGTGGCCGGCGCCCGGGGCGGTCAGGGCCAGCCATCCGTGGCCCCGGACCGGGGTGTCGGCGGTGATCGCGGCCGGGTTCACCGAAAGACCGGCGGCGGCCGCGCCGATGGACTCGACCAGGGAGGCGTTGGGTTCGGTGCCGTCCGGGTCGTCCTCGTCGGGGTCGTCCTCGTCGGGCTCGCCGGCCGTGGGCAGCGGCTCCCAGGGCAGCGGCTCGCCGGTCCACTCCGGCTCGCCGTGGCGCCAGTACCCGCGCACCAGGGTGCCGTGCTCGGCGACCGCCCAGATGACGGAGTCGGCGAACGGGTCCTGGAAGAACACCTGGGCGCGGCCGCAGGCGGCGCTGAGGCGCTCGACCACCTCGTGCGGCCACCACGTCGTCTCCCGCAGCGGGGACTCCGCGTAGATCAGCCGCCAGCCCGCGTACTCGGGCGTGACGAACACCCGGTGCACCGGCCCGGGCGCGGACTTCCCGTCGTCTTCCTGGGCGGCGAGCCCGTACCGGACCGTGACGGGAACGCGGTCGTGCAGGCCCAGCACGGTGAACGCCGCCTCGTACGTCCCGCCCGGGACGGCCAGCCACCAGTGGTCGGGCAGCGGACCAGGCCGCTCGGCCTCGAACGCCCGGCGCACGGCCCGCGCGTCGACGGCGTGCTCCGGCGCCCCGGCGCGGAGGACGTCGAGGAGCGCGGCGAGCGCCTCCGGGGCGGGGACGGCGGTGGTCGCCGTGGTCGCCGTGGTCGCGGTGGTCATGGCACGGACGCTAGCCGAGGGGTCCGACACCCCCTCACCCGGACGGGTGAACCGGAGCGGCGGCCCGGCCCGCCGCCGGGACGACCGCGGGGACAACTGCGGGGACCACTGTGGGGGTCAACGCCCCTTCCGGCCGGAGGAGTCGAGCCGGGCGACCAGGTGGAGGCGGTCGCCGTCGGCGGTGGCGGCGGGCCGGTCGCCGTCCGTCCAGGGCGGTTCGGTGCGCGGACCGGGCCGGTCGTGGAGGGCGAGGACGGTGAAGCCGTGGACGGCGAGCAGACCGCGCAGCTCCTGGGGGAAGAGCAGCCGCCAGGCGGAGTGCTGCTCGACCGGCGGCGCGCCGTCGTCACTGGCCCAACTGCGGGTGCGGCGCAGCAGTTGGGCGGCGTGGTCGATCCACAGCACGGTGCGCGAGGTGTGGGTGACGCCGTCGTGGGTGACGCTGTCGAGCCGCGGGGCGTCGAGGAGTTCGGTGCGGCCGAGGAAGAAGGCGCCGTTGCGCATCTCGGCGACCAGCAGGCCCCCGGGGCGCAGGTGGTGGCGGAGCCGGCCGAACAACGCGTCGAGGTCGGCGTTGGTGTGGCAGTAGAGCAGCGCGCTGTCCAGGCAGAGCACCGCGTCGAACCGGCCGGGCAGGGTGAAGTCGCGCATGTCGCCGACGTGGTAGGCCGGTCCGGGGTGGCGGGCCCGGGCGTAGGCGATCATCTCCGGGGAGCTGTCCAGGCCGGTGACGCTGCGTCCGGCCGTGCGGTGCAGCCAGCCGGCGTCCCGGCCGGTGCCGCAGCCGAGGTCGAGGACGTCGGCCCCGGCGCCGTGCTCGCGGAGCATCGACTCGGCCCACCGGGCGGCGGTGAACCCGGGGTCGGGAAAGCGGAGTTCGTAGAGCTCCGGGCGGTCGGTGAGCAGGTTGCGGCGGGCGGTGGCCGGCTCGGGGGCCGGGCGGGGGTGGTTCATCGGGCCTCGCTGGGGAGGGGAGGGAAGCCGCCCGGTGCGGCCGGGCGAAAGCGGCGGCCGGGCCGGCCGACGTGCCGGGGGCCGTGGCCGGTGCGGACGCGGCGCGCGGGGCACCGAGGACACCGGGGGCACCGGCGGGCCGGCCGGAGCCGTACGCGTACGGCGCGCGGCGACCTCACCGGCCCGCCACCGGCCGCGGCCCCGCGAGCGGCGCGGCGTCCTGCCCGGGGAGCGGTGCGCCGGCGGGGGCGGGCAGCACGCCGAGGCCGGCCCGGTCCGGGGTGCGGACGGTGCCGTCGGCGCCGCCGATGCCCTGCCAGGGGTCGTGGGCGAGCAGCAGGTGGCCGTCGAGGTCGAGCCACCGCGCCCGGTCGGCGAGGTGGACGGCGGGCGCGATGCCGAGCGAGCTGGCGGCCAGGCAGCCGAGCATCAGCTCGGTGCCGCTGCCGCGCAGGGCCTCGACGATGCGCAGCACCTGGTGGACGCCACCGCACTTGGCGAGCTTGAGGTTGACGCCGTGCACCCGCCCGGCGAGCCGGCAGGCGTCCTCGTAGCCGACGGCGTCCTCGTCGGCGATCACCGGGACGGGCGAGCGTTCGGCGACGGCGGCGAGCGCGTCGGGGCGGCCCGGGGGGATCGGCTGCTCGACCGCCTCGACGCCGGTGGCGGCGAAGGCGGGCAGCAGTCGCAGGGCCTGCTCCGGGGTCCAGGCGCCGTTGGGGTCGAGCAGCAACCGGGCGTCCGGGGCGGCCTCGTGGACGACCCGCACCCGGGCCAGGTCGAGGCCGGGGTCGGCGGAGCCGGCCTTGACCTTGAGCACGGTGAAGCCGGCGCCGGCGAGCCGGGCTGCCTGGACGGCGGCGTGCGCCGGCGGGTCGATGCCGATGGTGCGGGCGGTGGCGGCGGCGACCGGTCCGGCGCGGCCGAGCAGCCGGTGAACGGGTTCGCCGGCCCGCTTGCCGACCAGGTCGAGCAGCGCGGCCTCGACGGCGGCCAGCACCCCGGCGGGCAGCGCCGCGTAGGGGGCGGCACCGTCGCGGAGGTCGGCGAGCGCCTGCTCGGGGTCCGGGCCGTCCTCCAGCGCGGGGCGCAGGGCGTCGAGGGACCGCCGGATCCGGTCGGTGGGCAGGTCCAGCCAGACGCTGCTGACCGCCTCGCCGTGGCCGGTCGACCCGCCGTGGGCGAGGGAGAGCTGGACGGCGTCGCGTCCGGTCGTCACCGAGCGCGAGATGCGCAGGGGTTCGGCCAGCCGGAGCCGGACGGTGCGGACGTCGAGCCTCATCGGCCCTCCTCGGCACGGGCGGGGGCGAAGCCGGGGGCGCTCACGGCGGCCCCGACCGGGACGGCCTCGGCGGGCCCGCCGCGGTCGGTGCGGCAGCGGGCCCAGCCGGTGACCTCGGCGGCCGCCGGGTGCGGGATCTCGACCGGGCGCGGCGCGGCCCGGGCGGCGTCCAGGCCGTGCCGCCGGCAGAACGCGTCGTCGTACACGGTGCCGAGGTAGCGGTGCGGGCCGTCGGGGAAGACGGTCGCGACGGTGGCGCCGGGGTGGGCGCGGGCCGCCCAGGCCGCGACCAGGGCGACCGCGCCGGTGGACCAGCCGCCGCTGACGAAGGCGCCCCGGGCGAGGCGCCGGCAGGCGTCGACCGCCTCGGCCGGGCCGACCCAGTGCACCTCGTCGAAGGCCTGGTGGGCGACGTTGCGCGGGTGGATGGAGCTGCCGAGCCCGCGCATCAGCCGGGGCCTGGCGGGCTGGCCGAAGATGGTGGAGCCGACCGAGTCGACGCCGATGATCCGCAGCCGGGGCCAGCGGCGGCGCAGCGCCTCGGCGAGCCCGGCGCTGTGGCCGCCGGTGCCGACACTGCAGACCAGCACGTCCAGTTGGTCGAGGTCGGCGGCGATCTCCTGGGCCATCGCCCGGTAACCGGCCGCGTTGTCGGGGTTGTTGTACTGGTCGGGCCAGTAGGCGTCGGGCAGCCGGTCGAGCACGGCGCGCAGCCGGGCGAGCCGGGCGCCCTGCCAGCCGCCGTGCCGGGCGGGCCGCTCGACCAGCTCCAGCCGGGCGCCGTAGGAGCGCAGCAACTGCCGCATGGACGGTTCGAGTTCGCTGTCGCCGACCAGCACGACGGGGTGGCCGAGGGCCTGCCCGGCGAAGGCCAGGCCGACCCCCATGGTGCCCGAGGTGGACTCCACCACCGTGGCGCCGGGCCGCAGTTCGCCCCGGGCGTGGGCGCCGCGGAGCATGGCGACGGCCGAGCGGGCCTTCATGCCGCCGGCGCTCAGCCCCTCCAGTTTGGCCCAGAAGCCGGGGTGCGGGTGCGGCAGCGGGGTGGTGATCCGGGCCAGCGGGGTGCCGCCGAGCAGCGGCAGCAGGGCCGGGTTGCCCAGCCGTGGACGGTCCACGGCCGCGCCGGGGTCGAGCAGGGCGGTCACCGGCCCGCACCTCCGTACAGGTGGAGGACGCTCGGTCCGCCGTCGAGCCAGAAGAAGGGGTACGGCTCGGCGCTGACGGCGCTGACCCCGTCGCCGAGCAGGCACGGCAGGACGGCGCTGCCGGTCTGCGCGAACAGCACCAGGGGCTTGCCGGTGGCGCGGGCGTGGGCGAGCAGCGGGTCGAGGGTGCCGTTGCCGAGGGTCATGCCGGAGGCGAGGATCGCGTCGCAGTCGTCGAGGTGGGCGAGGGCGTCGGTGTGCACCGGCTCGTCCCATTCGGTGGTGCCGCCCTTGAGGTCGCAGGGCAGATAGCCGACCTCGTGCGAACGGAGCTGCTCCAGGAGGGAGTTGACGACACCGACGACCAGCACCCGGCGGGTGACGGCGAGCGGCAGCAGCCCCACCACGGCGGAGGCGCGCACCCGTGACTT
Organism: Kitasatospora sp. NPDC059462; assembly: GCF_042749955.1. NCBI lineage: Bacteria > Bacillati > Actinomycetota > Actinomycetes > Kitasatosporales > Streptomycetaceae > Kitasatospora > Kitasatospora sp. NPDC059462. The sequence continues at coordinate 19,486 of NZ_JBHYUU010000083.1, forward strand.
CACCAGCGAGGAGCCGGCGGGCAGGCCGTACCGCCGGGCGCCGTAGGCCGGTGCGTGCGGGCGGCAGTGGCCGAGGTAGGCGTCGAGCGCGGCGACCCGGACGGCGGTGCGCGGGTGGTCGAGCAGGTCGCCGACGCTGGCGCCGACGCAGTCGGTGACCGTGTCGGCGGGCAGCTCGCCGGGTTCGACGGCGCAGGAGCCGACGGCGGCGCCGAGCCGCAGGCTGAGCACCTCGTTGCGGTAGCCGCGGGAGCGGCCGCCGTGCCGGACGGCCTGCACGGTGCTGAAGGCGAGGGCGATCCGCAGGGAGGCCGGGTCGGGTCCGTACGCCCCCGTCCGGACCCGCCCGGTGATCAGGTCGAGCACGGGACGCGGGGCGGCGGCCCCGGTGCTCGGACGCGTGCTCGGGTGCGGACCCGTGCCCGGGCCCGGGAGGGTGATCGGGCCGATCGCGGTGGCGGCGCTCACGCGGACACCTCCGCGGGCTCGGCCGGGGCGGCGGCGGGCGCGAGGCGGGGGGTGAGCCCGGCGAGCAGCCGCTCGGCCGAGCGGCGCGCCCCGTTCCCGCCGGTGTCGGCCGTCATGACGTGCCCCAGGTACTCGTTGTTGCTGGTCGCGGGCCGCACCGCGCGGCCGGACCCGGCGAGGCTGAGCTCGACCACCGCCGGGTCGCGCCGCACCGAGGCCTCGCCGTCGAAGCCGTCCAGCAGGCCGTCCTGCCCGCCGTCGGGCACCAGGAAGGCGATGGCGGCGCTGGTCACCCCGGTCGGGCGGACGGTGAGGTCGGGACGGCGGCCGAGGGCGAGGTCGACGGCCGCGGCGGCCAGGTCGACCCCGGTGACCCGCCGGACCAGTTCGGTGATCCGGTTGCCGGCCGGGCGCGGGTTGACCTCGACCACCCGCGGACCCGTGGCGGTGAGCTTGATCTCAGTGTGGGCGACGACCTGGTCGAGGCCGAGCGCGGCCAGCGCGGCGACGGCGGTACCGGCGGCGGCCTCGGCCTCCGCCCGGTCGAGGGCGGCCGGGAACATGTGACCGGTCTCGACGAAGGCGGGCGCGCCGCCGATGCTCTTGTCGGTGATGCCGACGACGTGTGCGCCCCCGTCCGCGGAGACCGTCTCGACGCTGACCTCCGGCCCGGTGAGCAGTTCCTCCAGCAGCACCGCCGGCTCCCGCCGCTGCCCTCGCGCGTTGACCGGGAAGCCCTCCAGCGCCTCGATCGCCGCGAGGAGTTCGGCCTCGTCACGGACCGCGCGGACGAACATCCCGGCGCACAGGTCGACCGGCTTGACGACCAGCGGGTAGCCGATCCCCGCGGCGGCGGCCCGGGCCTGCTCGCGGTCGGCGCAGAGCGCGTACCCGGGCCCGGGGACGCCCGCCCCGGCGAGCCGGCGGCGGGTGAGGTCCTTGCGGCAGGCGGCCTCGACGGCCTCGGGCGCCGGGCCGGGCAGGCCGAGCCGGCGGGCCACCCGGGCGACCTGCGGGAGGTAGTAGTCGCAGGAGGAGAGCACGCCGTCGAAGCCGAGCAGCGCGTGCAGCCGTTCGGCGAACGGGAGCAGCGCGTCCGGGTCGTTGGTGTCGGCGGTGAGGACGTTCTCGGCGGCGAGCAGCGGGTGCGGGCCGTCACCGGGGGCGGCGGCGCGCAGGTAGTGGTGCAGGTCGCGGGTGAGGAAGGTGAAGCGGTGGCCGCCCTCCCCCAGCGCCCGTGGCAGCAGCCTGCTCATGGAGCCGACCCAGCTCTCGATCACCAGCAGATGCGCCACGGCTCTCCCTTTCGACGGACTCGGCGAACAGGCAGGACCGTAACGGGATTCGTTTTCATTTTCAACGCGCCGGACCGTGCATCCGTCGATGCGTCAGATGAAACTGGTTTTCATGTACTCTTGCCCCCACCCGCCGCGCCCCAGCCCTGCCGGAGTTGCCTGATGGACCGTCAGTTCCCTTATGTCGTACGCCATGCACTCCCGCAGGACGTGCCCGGAGCCCGCCGGCTGATCCTGGACACCTTCTACCGCGAGTTCGGCTACGGCTACGTGCCCGACTGGCACGCCGATGTCGTCGACCTCCAGGGCCACTACCTGGACCACCCCCGGCACGCCCTGCTGGTCGCCGTGCACGGCGAGGAGGTGGTGGCCACCACCGCGCTGCACTCCACCGGACCGGCCCACCCGCCGCACCCGCGCGAGCTCACCCGGCGCTACCCGTCCGGGACCACCGCACAACTGGTCCGGGTCTACGTCCGGGCCGAGCACCGCCGGCACGGACTGGCCCGGGAGCTCGTCCACCGGGCCCGCGCCTTCGCCGCCGCCGAGGGCGGGTACCGGCGGCTCTACCTGCACACCAACACCGCGATCCCCGGCGCCGAGGCGTTCTGGCGCAGCCTCGCGGAGGAGGTCCACGACGCCCGGCCGACCGGCGAGCACGGGCCGGGGGTGGCCACCGTCCACTTCGAGATCCCGCTGCACCGGCCGGCGGTCACGGCCGGCCCCGGGCGGACCGGCGGGACCGCGGCGCGGAGCGTCGGCGAGGGGGTCCGGGCGGGCGCCCGGGCGATGTGACGCAGGTCACATCGGAGTACGAAATTTCCGGGGACGGATTCCCCGTTTAGCCCTGCGTAGGACTAAGCGGGGAGTGACTCCCCGGAACCCGTACCCCGGGAGGAGTGCACCCGTGACCACCGTCGCCCCCCGCCCGAGCCCCGCCGCGGGGCCGGCCCGCGCGCCCCGACTGCGCGCGGACGCCAGCCGCAACCGCGAACGGATCGTGCTGGCGGCCCGGGACGCGTTCGTCGAGTACGGCGCGGACGCGCCGCTGGACGAAATCGCGAAGCGGGCGGGCGTCGGAAACGCTACGCTCTACCGGAACTTCCCCACCAGGACGGCACTGATCCGCGAGGTGGCGCTGCTCGTCAAGAACCGCATCGTGGCGATCGCCGAACGGGCGGCCGCCGAGGTCGCCGGCCCGTTCGACGCCCTGGAGCGGTTCGCCCACGAGACGGTCGACGAGAAGGTCGGCGCGCTCTGCCCGCTGCTCACCAACCGGGTCGACATGTACGACCCCGACCTGGTCGAGGCGCGCGAGCGCCTGCTGGCCGTCGCCGGCGGCCTGCTGGAGCGGGCGAAGGCGGCGGGCGAGGTTCGTCCGGACGTCGACCACGGAGACCTGTTCATCGCCCTCAGCCAGCTCACCCGCCCGCTGCCGGGCACCGAGTGCCACGTCCTGGACGGGTTCGTCCACCGGCACCTGCAACTGTTCCTGGACGGCATGCGGGCGCCCGCCCCGTCCGTCCTGCCCGGCCGGGCCGCGACCTTCGAGGACTTCCACGGCGACCACTGACCTGCCGCGCCGGCCGACCGGCGTGACCTGACGACACACCCGAGACCCACCACCGCGGGGACGCGGTGCGGCCGCCCGTGCGCGCCCACCGCTGCCGTCCGCGACCCCTGAGCGACCTCCGCACCGCCCGCACACCGCACCCCTAAGTGAGTACTTCCATGCCACAAACCGACGCCCAGTCCGCCCTCCAGCCCGATCCGAGGCGCTGGAAGGCCCTGATATTCATCGGCCTCGCGCAGCTGATGGTCGTCCTCGACGCCACCATCGTGAACATCGCGCTGCCGTCCGCCCAGCAGGACCTCGGCATCACCGACGGCAACCGCCAGTGGGTGATCACCGCGTACGCCCTGGCCTTCGGCGGCCTGCTGCTCTTCGGCGGCCGGGTGGCCGACCTGTGGGGGCGCAAGCGTGCCTTCGTGGTCGGCCTGACGGGCTTCGCCCTGGCCTCCGCGCTGGGCGGCGCCGCCGTCAACACCACGATGCTGCTCGGCGCCCGCGCCCTCCAGGGCGTCTTCGGCGCGCTGCTGGCGCCCGCCGCGCTGTCGCTGCTGGCCGTGATGTTCACCGAGGCCAAGGAGCGCGCCAAGGCGTTCGGCATCTACGGCGCGATCGCCGGCGGCGGCGGCGCGATCGGCCTGATCCTCGGCGGCCTGCTCACCGAGTACATGAACTGGCGCTGGACCTTCTTCGTCAACATCCCGTTCGCCGTGGTCGCCGCCGCCGGCGCCGTCCTGGTGATCCGCGAGCCGGCCGTGGGCCGCAACCGCAACCGCCTCGACGTCCCCGGGGTGCTGCTGGTCACCACCGGTCTGGTCGCCCTGGTCTACGGCTTCACCCGGGCCGAGTCGGACGGCTGGAGCTCGGGCGTGACGATCGGCCTGTTCGTCGCCGCCGCCGTGCTGCTGGCCGCGTTCGTCGCGGTCGAGCGGCGGGTCAAGGCGCCGCTGCTGCCGCTGCGCGTCGTGCTGGACCGCAACCGCGGCGGGGTCTACCTGTCGCTGGGCCTGGCCGTGATCGGCATGTTCGGCCTGTTCCTGTTCCTGACCTACTACCTGCAGATCGTGCTCGACTACAGCCCGGTGCTGACCGGCGTGGCCTTCCTGCCCATGGTGGCGGGCATGATCACCGGCTCGACCCAGATCGGCGCCCGGCTGATGACCCGCGTCCCGGCGCGGTTCCTGATGGCGCCCGGCTTCCTGGTCGCCTCGCTCGGCCTGCTGATCCTGACCCAGATCGACCTGGACAGCTCCTACCCGGCGCTGATCCTGCCCGGTCTGGTCCTGATGGGCCTCGGCATGGGCACCGCGTTCATGCCCGCGATGAGCCTGGCCACGCACGGCGTCCAGCCGCGCGACGCGGGCGTGGCGTCCGCCATGGTCAACACCTCCCAGCAGGTCGGCGGCGCCATCGGCACCGCGCTGCTGAACACCATCGCGGCGAGCGCCACCACCACCTGGCTGGCGGCCCACGCGGCGAGCGCCACCACCCCGGACGCCGCCCGGGCGGTGCAGTTCCAGGGCATGGTGGAGGGCTTCTCCACCGCGATCTGGTGGTCCTTCGGCATCCTGGTCCTGGCGGGCGTGATCGCCTTCACCCTGATCAACGCCGGCCGCCCCGGCTCCGGCGGTGCCGGCGAGGGCGCCGACCCGGACGCGGCGGAGGCCAACGAGGTGCCGGTGCTCGTGCACTGACCCCCGCGGGGTTCGCGACGGTGCGACGCGGCCCGTCCGGTGTCCTGAGGACACCGGACGGGCCGTTCGCCGTTTCCGGGCACCCCGGTGGAAGTGGGGAGTGGTCCCCGATTATTCTGGTCGGACTTCGAAACGGGGACAACTCCCCGCTTCACTCCGACCGAGGTGCGTGGACATGACCCGGAATCAGGGAAGCGGTGGCGGACGCGGACAGCGCGCTGCCGACTGGACCGACGGCCGGCTGGGGATCTACACCCTGGCCCGGGCCAACCTGCGGAAGATCTTCCCGGACCACTGGTCCTTCATGCTGGGCGAGATCTGCCTCTACAGCTTCGTGATCATCATCCTGACCGGTGTCTGGCTGACGCTGTTCTTCAAGCCGAGCATGGGCGAGATCGTCTACGACGGCTCGTACGTGCCGCTCAAGGGCGTGCCGATGTCGGAGGCCTACGCCTCGACGGTCGCCATCAGTTTCGAGGTGCGCGGCGGTCTGCTGATCCGGCAGATCCACCACTGGGCGGCGATCGTCTTCATCGCGGCGATGTTCGTGCACATGATGCGGGTCTTCTTCACCGGCGCGTTCCGCAAGCCGCGCGAGATCAACTGGGTGTTCGGCTTCCTGCTGCTCTTCCTCGGCATGCTGGACGGCTTCTTCGGCTACTCGCTGCCGGACGACCTGCTCTCCGGCACCGGCATCCGCTTCGTCGAGGGCGCGATCCTGGCCGTCCCGCTGGTGGGCACCTACGTCCAGATGTTCCTGTTCGGCGGCGAGTTCCCGGGCACCGACATCGTGCCGCGGTTCTTCACCGTCCACGTGCTGCTGATCCCGGGCATCATGCTGGGCCTGCTGGTCGCCCACCTGATCCTGGTGTTCCACCACAAGCACACCCAGTGGGCCGGGCCGGGGAGGACCGAGAAGAACGTCGTCGGCATGCCGCTGATGCCGGTCTACCTGGCCAAGGCGGGCGGCTTCTTCTTCCTGGTGTCCGGCCTCATCGCCGCCGTCTCGGCGATCGCCACGATCAACCCGATCTGGGCGTACGGCCCCTACCGCCCGGACCAGGTGTCCACCGACGCCCAGCCCGACTGGTACATGGGCTTCGCCGAAGGGCTCGTCCGGGTGATGCCCGGCTGGGAGGTCGGTCTGTGGGGCCACACCCTCAACCTCGGCGTGCTGATCCCGTTCTCGCTCTTCCCCCTGATCCTCGGCGCGATCGCCGTCCACCCCTTCGTGGAGGGCTGGGCGACGAACGACCGCCGTGAGCGCCACCTGCTCGACCGCCCGCGCAACGCCCCGGTCCGCACCGCGCTCGGCGCGGCCTGGATCTCGCTCTACCTGGTGACGCTGGCCGGCGGCGGGAACGACCTCGTCGCCACCCACCTGCACCTGTCGCTCAACTCCATCACCTACGCCGTCCGGGTGGGATTCTTCGTCGTCCCGGTGGCCGTCTTCGTCGTCACCAAGCGCTGGTGCCTGGGCCTCCAGCGCAGGGACCGGGAGAAGGTGCTGCACGGCCGGGAGACCGGCGTCGTCGAGCGGCTTCCGCACGGCGAGTACGTGGAGGTGCACGCCCCGCTCGCGCCCGCCGAACTGCACCGGCTCACCTCGCACGAGCAGCCGCGTGCCCTCGAACTGCCCGCCCCCGTGGACGACAATGGAGTGGCCCACCCGGCCGGGGTCCTTGACCGCGCCCGTGCGAGGCTGTCCCGTGGGCTCCACGGCGAGGGCGCCCGGATCCCCCGGCCCACCGCCGAGGAGTTCCACCGGGCCGCCGCGCACCACCCGCCCGTCGGGCCGCCCGCCGTCGCCGAGCCCCGCGTCACCGAGCACCGCGTCACCGAGTCCCGCGTCACCGAGCACCAGGAGACCGGCGGCGGGCACGGCCACTGAGGCCGCGCCGCCCGCGACCACCCGCCGAACCGGAGAGGGAGGACACCGTGCACGACCGTACCGACCAGCTGGCCGACAGCAGATACCTCCTGCTCACCACCTTCGGCGAGGACGGACGCCGGATCCGCTCGCAGAGCTGGGTGATCGCCGACGGCACCGCCCTCGGCATCTGGACGCCCGCCCACTCCGGCGAGGCCGAGCGGATCCGCCGCCACCCCAAGGTCCTGGTCGGCCCGTGCGACGCGCACGGGCGCCCGACCGGGCGTCAGCTCCCGGCCCGCGCCGCCGTCTGCGACGCGGACGCCACCGCCCGCTACCGCACCTCGCTGATCAACAAGTACGGGCTGACGGCGTTCCTGGCGCTGGCCCGCAGCCGGATGCGGCTCGGGCTGGCCGGGACGGTCGGCATCCGGATCACGCTCAACGAACTGGAGCAGCGGCTGGTCGGGCCGGAGTGGCAGGTGCCGACCACGTACTGCCCGAACTGAGGGCCGGGCGGGCGGGCGTCAGGCCGGCCCGTCGTCCGGCGCGCGGGCCAGGTCCCCCGGCTCGCAGGCCTCCCGGCCGGTGCCGGCGTGCACCACCTTGACCGCACGGCCCGGCCCGCCCGGCACCACCCGCTGCTCGCGGCCGCAGCGCGGGCAGATCAGCGGAATGCGCGAGCGGTGCGCGGCCGGGCCCGCGGTGCCGTCCGGTTGCGTCACGACAGCGGGTGGGTCGGGACCGGGCTGACCTCCTGGATCTCGCCGTGGGCCTTGGTGAGCAGCTGCGAGGCGAGGTCGTTGAGCGCCCGCGCGGCCGCGATCTCCTCGCCGACCCTCAGCTGTTCCGGGTCGGACGGGTGGCGGCTCGTGTACCCGTGGGCGCGCAGCTCCGTGCCGTCACCCAGCCGCAACAGGGCGGCGGCGGCCGTCCGCGGCCCCTCCTCGCGGAATTCCATCTCGATGTGCCAACCGACAAGAGTCTGCATGGCGGATCACCTCCGGCGGTCGCTTCTCGTCCGGCTACCCCTCCAGAGTGCGCCGCACCTCCGGTGAACACCAGAGCAGGGGTTTTGAACACGCTCAATCCCAGCGCCTCGCCCTGCCCCCGCCGGAGCAGGAAGTCGGCCGGGCCGACTTTCCACCCCCACCCACCAGCCGGCACCACCAGACACCCGACCGCCCCACCCGCACGGCGCGCCCGGCGGAGCAGGAAGTCGAACCGGCCGACTTCCCACTCCCCACGCCAACCAGCCCCGCCGGAGGCGGCGGGCGGCTCACACCGCGCATTCGACGGCAGCGTGGCGTGGGAAGTCGGACGGGCCGACTTTCTGCTCCGCGGCGGGTGGGGGGTCAGGTGGTGGGGATGGTGAGGAGGAGGGTGCCGGTGTCGAGGGTGCGGATCTCGAAGTGGGTGATGGTGGTGGGCGGGTAGGCGGTGCCGCCGGTGGTGCGGAGGGGGGTGGTGGGGGCGTAGCCGGTGGCGGGGACGTTCCAGGTGGTCACGGTCTGGTGGCCGCCGGTGGCGGAGACCGCGACCAGGTCGCAGGTCAGCGGCCCCTGGACGCCGGAGAGTTCGAGGGTGACCCGGCTGCCCCAGGGGGCGGGGTCGACGCCGACCACGGCGTGGGTCCCGGTGGCCGCGTCCGTCGCGGTGAAGCGGTGGGCGGCCGCGGTGGCGACCACGCCGGGCGTGGAGTCGGCGGTGATCACGGCGGCGGTCACCGCGGGGCCGGCGATCGTCAGCGCGGCCGCCGCGGCGACCAGCACCAGGCGCCGCACGCGCCCGCGGCGGCGGCTCTCCCGGACCTGCCCGACCAGCCGGTCGAGCAGCGCCGGGTCCGGCCGGGGGGTGGGGTCGGCCGGGTCGGCGGCGGCCGCGTACTCACCGAGCAGCGCCTCGACCGGGCGGAGTTCGGCGAGCTGCCCGGCGCACTGCGGGCAGCCGGCGGCCAGGTGGGCGTCGAAGGCGGCGCGTTCGGCCGGGTCGAGGACGCCGAGGACGTAGGCGCCGACGTCGAGGTGCACGGCCCGCGCGGGATCGGGTTCGGACGGTGTCACGATGTCACTCCCCGTTCCTCCAGCGCGAGCCTGAGCGCGCGCAGCGCGTAGTACGCCCGCGAGCGCACGGTACCCGCCGGGATGCCGAGTTCGGCGGCCGCCTCGGTGGCGGTGCGGCCCTTGAAGTAGGTCTCGACGATGACCTCGCGGTGCGCGGCGGAGAGGTCGCCCAGCGCGTCGGCGACCGTCATCATCCGCAGCGCGCGGTCGAGTTCGTCCTCGGCCGGCAGCAACTCCAGCGGCCCGGCGTCCACTTCGCGCGGGCGGGCGCGTTCGGCGCGGTGCTCGTCGATGACGATCCGGCGGGCGACGGTGGCGAGCCAGGGCCGCAGCGACCCGGCCGCCGGGTCCAGCCGGTGGAGGTTGCGCCAGGCGCGCAGCAGCGTCTCCTGCACGACGTCCTCGGCGCGCTGGCGGTCGCCGGCGACGAGGTGGAGGACGAAGCCGAACAGCGGCCCGGCGTGCTCGCGGTAGAGCGCGCGCATCAGGTCCTCGTCCGGGGCCGGCGCGCCCCGGACGGCCGGGCGGCCGTCACCGGGAGGCTCCTCGGTCACCCTCACATCCTCGCGCACACGGACCTCCGGGTCGAGCGTCGTCACGGGCCGGACGGCCGGCTCAGTAGCCGGTCCCACCGGAGCCGCCGGAGCCGCTCGCACCGGCCCGGTCACCGGTGGGGGTCACCGCGAACCAGATGCCCTGCACGCCCTGGCCCTTGGTGTCGCCGGGCTTCTCGTCGGGCGTGTAGCGGTAGAGCGGCCGGCCAGCGAGGGTGAGCTGCTTGCTGCCGTCGGCGCGGGTGACGGTGCCGACCAGCTTGGGGTCGACGCCGCTGACGGAGGCCGTCGTGCCGGTGGCCGGGACGGGCGGCCAGAGGGCCGCGCAGCCGCCGTTGCAGGTGGCGGTGGGCGGGTCGGTGCTGTCGTGGTCGAAGCGGTAGAGGGTGTACCCGGCGCTGTCGGTGACGATGGTGCCGAGGTGCGGGTCGTCGGTGGTCCTCAGGACGGCTGCGGACATGCCGGGCGAGGCCGGGGCGCTGGGCGCGGCGGGCGGTTTGGCGGGCGACGAGCCGCTGTAGGACGAGCCGCAGCCCGTCACCAGGGCCGCCGCGGCCAGCCCGGCGGCGGCGAGCACGGCGAGCCGTCCGCGGGAGTGAACGGGAGGGCGCCGGGCTCCGTCGGTGTGATCATCGGTCGTGCCGTCGGTGCGGCGGGTGGTGCGCATGGTGACCGCTCCCCGGTCGGTGCGGGTGCACGTCGGTGCCGGACACCCTCCGGTACGGACGGGGGCGGCCGTCCGCTCAACGGACGGCACGGTAGGGTCCGCGGAATAGCGCGCGGGCAGCAGCCGTTGTCGGGGGCACATGGCCTAGACCGCCACCACCGGAAGGGCAGGAATCGCGACATGAGCAGCACGGTCGAGCTGACCAAGGAGAACTTCGACGAGATCGTCCCCGGCGCGGACGGCGAGGGTTTCGTCTTCATCGACTTCTGGGCGGCCTGGTGCGGCCCCTGCCGCCAGTTCGCGCCGGTCTTCGAGAAGGCCGCCGAACGCCACCCCGACCTGGTCTTCGCCAAGGTGGACACCGAGGCGCAGCAGGACCTGGCCGCGGCCTTCGGGATCCAGTCGATCCCCACGCTCGCGATCATCCGCGACGGCGTGCTGGTCTTCTCCCAGGCGGGCGCGCTGCCCGAGCCGGTGTTCGAGGACCTGATCGGCCAGGCCCGCAAGCTGGACATGGCCGAGGTGAAGCGGAAGGTGGCGGCAGAGCAGGACGGCGGCCCGAAGGCCTGACCTCCGGCCCTCGCACGGCCCGTTCGTCACGGCGAGCCCCCGGGGTGGTACGGCCACCCCCGGGGGCTCGCCGCCATGTCTCCGGGAAGGTGCGTCGGACCGCCGCGCTCAGTCCTCGCCCGCCCCGCTCCAGGCGGTGAGGCGGACGGCGAGGGCGCGCAGTTCGTCCCGCAGGGCGTCCGGGCTCCGGACGGTGAAGGGCCAGCCGAGGCCGGCCAGCATCACGGCCATGCCGTCGAGCCGCTCGGCCCGCGCGCGGAACAGGACGCGGCCGTCCCCGGTCGCGGTGACCGTGCCCGCGGTGGGCGGGATGCGGTGGCGGGCCTCGTCGAGCGTGGTGGTGAGCACCACCTCGACCTCGTGCGTCCAGGGCACCGCGGCGAGCGACTCCAGCACCCGCTGCACCGGGTCGATCCCGGCCGGCGGCTCGAAGCCGTCCTCGCGCGGCTCGACCGAGCGGATCCGGTCGACCCGGAAGGTCCGCTGCTCCCCGCTGTGGTGGTCCAGTCCCGTGGTGTACCAGCGCCCCGAGTGGAAGACCAGCCCGTACGGGTCGAACGCGCGCTCGCTGGGCGCGCCCGCCCGGTCCCGGTAGTCGAGCCGGACGCGGCGCCGGCGGCGGGCCGCCTCGGCGAGCGCGAAGAGGGCGGTGGCGGCCGGGCTGGGACCGGTGGCGGGCGCGCCGGTCAGCCCGAGGGTCTGCTCGACGGCCGCGACCTGCTCGCGCAGCTGCGGCGGCAGCACCCGCTGGATCTTGGCGAGCGCCGACTCCCCGGCCTGCTCCCCCACCGACAGCCCGGAGCGCCGGCCGGCCAGCAGCCCGAGCACCACGGAGGCGGCCTCGTCGCCGGTGAGCATCAGCGGCGGCAGCCGGAACCCCGGCATCAGCCGGTACCCGCCGTAGCGGCCCCGCTCGGCGCGCACGGGGATGCCGAGCTCGGCGAGCCTGGCCGCGTAGCGCCGCACGGTGCGGACGTCGACCTCCAGCCGGGCGGCGAGTTCGGCGCCGGTGAGACCGGGGCGGGCCTGGAGCAGTTCGAGCAGGGCGAGGATGCGGCTGACCGGGTGTTCCACGGGTCCTGCGCTCCTCGGGCCTGCTGCGGTTCGCCCGGCCGGTGGCCGGTCCGCCGGCCGGCCGATCGGGCACGCCGGCCGGCCGATCGGCGGACCCGCCGACGATCCGGTTAATCCGGTCGAGTTCTGTCCGGATGTGATTCTAGGGTCGGAGTCGACGACGGGCAGCCGGGAGACCTCCCGCTGCCCCGACGGCGGCCGCGCGGCCCGGCACCATCAGGACCAACAGGAGAGGACCGTTCCCCATGAGCACCTTCGTACTCGTCCCCGGCTTCTGGCTCGGCGGCTGGGCCTGGGACGCGGTGGCCGAACCGCTGCGCGCCGCCGGCCACGTCGTGCACGCGGTGACCCCGCCCGGGCTCGCCGAACGGGCCGGCGAGGCCTCGCCGGAGACCGGGGCGCAGGCCCACATCGACGACCTGACCGACCTGCTGGTCCGCGAGGACCTCCGGGACGTCGTCCTGGTCGCGCACAGCGGCGGCACCATCGCCGTGAGCGGCGCGGCCGACCGGGTCCCGGAGCGGATCCGCCGGGTGGTCTGGGTCGACTCCGGCCCGATGGCCGACGGCGTCGCGCTCGCCGAGCTCTGGGACCCCGCCTACCGCGCCGCGCTGGAGGCCTCCCTGGTCGACGGCCGGCGGCTGCCGCTGCCCTCCTGGGAGGTGCTGGCCTCGGGCGGCGCCGACACGGCGGGGATCGACGAGGAGGGCCTCGCCCGGTTCCGCGCGCGGGCGACCGACCAGCCCGCCCGCACGTTCACCGAGCCGGTGCGGCTGGCCGACGGGGCGGCGAAGCTGCCGAAGGCCCTGGTCTCGTGCTCGATCCCGCTGGCGCAGGTCCGGGAGATGATCGCCGCCGGGCACCCGTACTTCGCGGCGCTCGGCGGGCCGGAGTGGGAGCTGCGCGAAATCCCGACCGGCCACTGGCCGATGTTCTCCCGGCCGGCCGAAACGGCGGCGGTGCTGGCCGAGTTGGCCGGGATCGAGTAGGGCGCTCCCGGCCCGGCCGCGCGGGCGGGGCGCCGGCGCCGGCGCGCCGAGCGGCGCCTCGCCCGCGTGTTCGGCTGCGCCGGGCGGGCGGGGCGTCGCAGGATGGGCACGGCACCACGGCACACCCGCGAGAGCACGGAGGAAGCACGGATGACCTCTTCCCAGTCCACCGCCCCCGAGGAGTACGACGTCATCGTGATCGGCGCCGGTCCGACCGGCGAGAACGTCGCCGACCGGACGGCCGCCGCCGGTCTGCGCACGGTGATCGTGGAGAGCGAACTGGTCGGCGGCGAGTGCTCGTACTGGGCCTGCATGCCGAGCAAGGCGCTGCTGCGCCCGGTGGCCGCGCTGGCCGACGCCCGCGCGGTGGCCGGCTCCCGGGAGGCGGTCGGCGGCGGCGTCCTGGACCCGGCCGCGGTGCTCGCGCGGCGCGACTCGTTCACCTCGCACTGGCAGGACGACGGCCAGGTGCAGTGGCTCCGCGACACCGGGATCGACCTGGTCCGCGGCCACGGCCGGCTGGCCGGCGAGCGGCAGGTGACGGTCGAGGCGGAGGACGGCAGCGAGCGGCTGCTGGTGGCCCGGCACGCGGTGGCGATCTGCACCGGCAGCCGCCCGGTGCTGCCGCAGGGCGTGCCTGGACTGGCCGGCGCGAGGCCGTGGACCAACCGGGAGGCGACCGGCTCGCCGACCGTCCCCCGGCGGCTGGCCGTGGTCGGCGGCGGCGTGGTCGGCGTGGAGCTGGCCACCGCCTGGCGGGCGCTCGGCTCGGAGGTGACGCTGCTGGTCCGCGGGAGCGGGCTGCTGCCGCGGATGGAGCCGTTCGCCGGCGAGCTGGTCGCGGACGGCCTGCGGGCGGCCGGGGTGGACGTCCGGTTCGGGACCGAGGTCGCCTCCCTGGAGCGCCGGGCGGCGGGGGCGGACGGCGGGCCCCGGGAGGTCACGCTGGTGCTCGGCGACGGCGGGCGGCTGACCGCCGACGAGGTGCTGTACGCCACCGGGCGCGCCCCGCGCACCGCGGACGTCGGCCTGGAGCAGGTCGGCCTGCACCCCGGCGGCTGGCTGGACGTGGACGACAGCTGCACCGTGCTCGGGGTCGACGGCGGCTGGCTGTACGCGGCCGGGGACGTCAACCACCGGGCGCTGCTGACCCATCAGGGCAAGTACCAGGCGCGGATCACCGGCGCGGCGATCGTCGCGCGCGCCGAGGGGCGCTCGCTGGACACCACGCGCTGGGGCGCGCACGCCGCGTCCGCCGACAGCGCGGGCGCGCCGCAGGTGGTCTTCACCACCCCGGAGGTCGCGGCCGTCGGTCTGACCCTGGACGCCGCCGAGCGGGCCGGGCTGCGGGTCAAGGCGATCGACCACGACCTCGGCGCGGTCGCCGGTGCCTCGCTGTACGGCGACGACTACGAGGGCCGGGCCAGGGCGGTCTTCGACCTGGACCGGGAGGTGCTGGTGGGCGTGACGTTCGTCGGCCCCGGCGTCTCCGAACTGCTGCACTCGGCGACCGTCGCGGTGGTCGGCGAGGTGCCGATCGACCGGCTCTGGCACGCGGTGCCCGCCTACCCGACGATCAGCGAGGTCTGGCTGCGGCTGCTGGAGGGCTGCCGGGGCTGAGCCCGCCGCCCCCGCCCCCGCCCGCGGGGCCGCCCCCGGGTTTAGGGGGCCGGGCCCGGGGCCCGGGCCCCCGCC
>NZ_JBHYUU010000084.1:0-33742 GCF_042749955.1 Kitasatospora sp. NPDC059462
CGGCGGCGCAAGCGCTCCGCCGCCGGGCCCGCCCCCGCCGCCCCTGCCGCGCGCGGCGGCCGCGAGCCGCTCTGGCGCCGCCGCGACCGCCGCTGGGCGCTGGTCTTCCTCGCCCCCCAACTGCTCGGGCTGCTGGTCTTCCTGGTCGGCCCGCTCGGCTTCGCCGTCGTGCTGTCCTTCATGCGCTGGGACGGCCTCGGCGACGCCACCTGGGTCGGTCTGGACAACTTCCGCACCCAGCTGACCGACCCCGAGTTCGGCCGCGCGGTCTGGAACACCCTCAAGATCGGCCTGATCACCGTGCCCGGCGGCCTGGTCCTCGCCCTGCTGATCGCACTCGCCCTGCACGGCGTGCGCGGGCGCACCGCCTACCGGGTCGTCTACTTCCTGCCCGTCGTCACCAGCTCCGTCGCGGTCTCGGTGATCTGGCAGATGATCCTCGGCGGCGGCGCGGACGGCATCCTCAACGGCACCGTCCACGACCTGTTCGGCATCACCCTGCCGGACTGGCTGGCCGACCCGGACTGGGTGGTGGTCGCCGTGGCGGTGGTGACCGTCTGGTCCTCGCTGGGGCTGAACGTGGTGATCTTCCTGGCGGGCCTCGCCACCGTCCCGGCCAACCTGCTGGAGGCCGCCCGGATCGACGGCGCCGGACCGTGGCAGACCTTGCGCTCGGTCACCCTGCCGCTGCTGTCGCCCACCGTCTTCTTCACCGTGGTGGTCTCGGTGATCAGCTCGTTCCAGGCCTTCGACCTCGTCTACGTGCTGGTCAACCCGGACCACAACGAGGGGGCCCAGACCATCGTCTACAAGGTGTACCAACAGGGCTTCCGGGAGTTCCACTTCGGCCTCTCCAGCGCCGCCGCGCTGCTCCTGCTGCTGCTCACCCTCATCGTGACCGCGGTCCAGTTCCAGGCGCAGAAGCGCCTCGTCCACTACGAGTCCTGAGGCGCCGCCATGACCGTCCGCCACTCCACCGCCCCCCGGCAGCTCCTCCTGCACACCGCGCTCGTCCTCGGCGGCCTGCTGATGCTGTTCCCGTTCGTCTGGATGGTGCTGACCTCCTTCAAGGGCGTCAGCCAGATGATCAACGAGCCGCTGTCCTGGCTGCCCTCGCCCTGGCGCGCGAAGAACTACCCCGACGTGCTGCGCGAGGTGCCGATCGGGCGGGCCTACTGGAACAGCATGTACATCGCGGCGATCACCGTCGCCGCCACCCTGCTCACCGGAGCGATGGCCGCCTACGCCTTCGCCCGCATCCCGTTCCGCGGCTCCGGGCCGCTGTTCGGCCTCTTCCTGGCCACCCAGATGGTCCCGGCCCAGGTCACCATCGTGCCGCTCTACATCATGCTGGCCAAACTCCAGCTGATCGACTCCCACCTGGCGCTGATCCTGCCCGCCGTCGCCAACCCCTTCGCCGTGTTCCTGCTGCGCCAGTTCATCCGGGCCGTCCCGGTGGAGCTGGAGGAGGCGGCCCGGATCGACGGCGCCGGCCGCTGGACGATCTTCTGGCGGATCGTGCTGCCCAACATCCGGCCCGGCCTGTGGACGCTCGGCATCATCGTCTTCCTGGCCAGCTGGAACAGCTACTTCTTCCCGCTGGTGTTCCTCAACACCTCGGAGCTGTTCACCGTCCCGCTGCTGCTCGACTCCTTCAACTCCCAGCGCGGCGGCATCGACTACGGCCTCACCGCGGCGCTGTCCGCGATGACGGTGGTGCCGATGCTGATCGCCTTCCTGATCGGGCAGCGCAAGATCCTCAACAGCATGGCCTCCTCGGGCCTGGGAGGGCGCTGATGTCCCCGACCCCTTCGTTCGGTTTCGAACTCGACCTCGTGGAGCGGCCGTTCACCGAACGCGGCGCGCATCTGCTGGTCACCGCCGGCCCCGCCCCGGCCGACGGCCTGCGGGTCGCCCGGGCCGCGTACGAGACCCCGCTCGCCGCCACCACCGAACTCACCGGACTCCTGCTGCACGACGCCGACGGGCGCCCGCTGCCGGTCGTGACGGCCACGCCCGTCGAGGTCGCCTTCGCCGGGGGCGTCTCGCTGCTGTTCGCCGACCCGGACACCCTGGTGCTCGCCGGCCACGGCGCCCGGGCGTCCTGGCGGCTGCCGGACGGCACCGGGCGCACCCTCGCGCTGGACGGCTGCCACGTGCTGGTGGGCCCGCCGGGGGAGTGGTCCGCCCCCGCGGTGCGCGCCGCCGCCGAGGCCCGCTGGAACGACTGGTTCGCCCGGATGCCGGCCGTCCGCCCCGACCTCGCCGAACGCGCCCGGACGGCCTGGTGGACGCTGGCCGTCAATCTGCTGCCGATCGCCGGGCGGGAGGGCCTGGTCCCGTCCAAGTACGGCTACGTCGGCGTCTGGAACTGGGACGCCCTGTTCCACGCCGTCGCGCTGCGCCACGGCGACCCGGCGCTCGCCCGCGACCAGATCCTGCTCTTCCTGGACCACCAGCTGCCGGACGGCCGGCTCCCCGACGTGGTGCACGAGCACGGGGTGCTGGCCGACACCACCGACCTGCCGCGCGCCGACCACGCCAGGCTCGCCGAGCACGTCGGCAGCGCCAACGGCGCGCGCCCCGAACGCGCGCCGGTCCCGGTCACCAAGCCGCCCCTCGCCGCCTGGGCCGTCTGGAAGGTCCACGAGACCGATCCGGACGTCCCCTTCCTCGCCGCCGTCTACCCCCGGCTGGTGCGCGCCCACACCTGGTGGTTCGCCGCCTCCGACCCGGACGGCGACGGCCTGCCCGAGTACCTGCACCCCTACTCCTCCGGCCTGGACGACAGCCCGGTCTGGGACTACGGGCCGCGCGCCGAGCCGCCCGACCTCAACTCCTACCTGGTGCTGGAGGCCGACCGGCTGGCCGACATCGCCGGCGCCCTCGGCCGCCCCGCCGAGGCCGCCCGCTGGCGCGAGCGCGCCGCCGCCCACGCCCGGCTGCTGGTGGAGCGGCGCTGGGACGGCACCCGCTTCACCACCCTGTCGGCCGGCGCGCGCGTGCCGGTGCGCACCGCGCTCGACCTGATGCCCCTGTTCAGCGGCCGGCTGCCCGCCGGGATCGCCGCGGCCCTGGAACGGACCCTGCGCTCGCCCGCCTACTGGGGCGAGCGGCCGGTGCCGACCGTGGCCTTCGACGACCCGGCCTTCGACCCCGAGGCGATGTGGCGGGGGCCGGTCTGGCTCAACGTCAACTACCTGCTCGCCGAGGGCCTGGAGCGCTCGGGCTTCCCGGGGACCGCCGCCGAGCTGAGGGAACGGACCCTCGCCATGGTCCGGGACGCGGGCGGCCTCTACGAGTACTGGAACCCGCTGACCGGCGCCCGCGCGGCCCGCGCGACCTCCGGCTTCGGCTGGTCGGCGGCGCTGTTCCTGGACCTCGCCAGGGCGGCCGGATGATCTGACCACCCCTGTCCCGCCCTGCCGTCCTCGCCGCGCGGCGCCCGGCCGCCCGGCCCGCCGCAATCCCGTTGCGCGGGCGGCGGCGGGCCGGTGATGATCCGTGGCATGACCGTCGACCGTGCCCTGCAGCCCTATCCCAAGATCCCGGCGCGCGGAGGCGTCGCGGCCTCCGGCGCCCGCGCCTGGGTCGCGGTGGAGAAGGTGCACGGCGCGCACTTCGCCGTGGTCTGCGACCGGTCGGGCGTGCGGCCCGCGAAACGGCGCGAACTGCTCGGCGACGACGGGCTCGACGACTTCTTCGGGGTCAGCCGGATCTGGCCGGCCCTGGCGGTGGCGGCGGCCCGCTTCGCCGCGGCGGTGCGCGAGGCCGCGGACCCCGCGGCGGTGGTGACCGTCTACGGCGAACTCGCCGGCGGCGGCTACCCGCACCCCGGGGTGGCCGCCCCCGACGGGGTCCAGCCGGTGCAGACCGGCGTCTGGTACGCCCCGGGCCTGCACTGGCTGCCGTTCGACGCCACCGTCGAGACCGCCGCCGGGCGCCGCTGGCTCGCCGACCGCACCCTGCGGGAGGCCGCGGCCGCCGCCGGGCTCGTCTGCGCGCCCGCCCTCGGGCACGGCGCCCTGACCGCCCTCCAGGAGCTGCCGGCTGCCTTCCCCACCAGGGTCCCGGTCCTGCTCGGCCTGCCCGCGCTGTCCGGCAACCTCGCCGAGGGCTACGTCCTCAAGCCGGCCGGCCCCTGGCCGCCCGAGGCCGGGCCGCGACCGCTGCGGAAGGTCAAGCAGCCCGCCTTCGCCGAGGACGAGCGCTACGACGGCGCCCGCCCCTACCTGCCGCCGCCGGACGGCGCGGCCGGCGTCCCCGCCTGGCTCCTGGTCCAGGCCGCCGCGCTGCTCACCCCGGCCCGCGCGGCCGCCGCCGTCAGCAAGCTCGGCCCCCGCACCCCGCCCGCCGCCGTCGCCGGGGAGATCACCCACGACGTCACCGACGAACTCGCCGAGGCCCTCGGCGGCCTCTCCGACGGGACCCGCGAGGCCCTCCACCGCGCCCTCGCCCCGGCCGCCCGCACCCTGGCCCGGTTCGACGCGGACGACCGGAGCGGCGTCCGATCCCTTGCGGACGGGGGGAGTTGACGGGCCTCGGCGGCCCCCGTTAGTTTGCCTTTGCTTTCAAAGCAAACGATGGGGGTGTCCGCATGAGCGGGAACGAACGGATCATCAAGGAGTTCCGGGAGAACAACGGCCGGGTGGGAGGGGTGTTCGAGGGCGTCCCGCTGGTGCTCCTCACCACCGCGGGCCGCCGCACCGGCAGGCCGCACACCACCCCGGTGGTCCAGCTGCGCGACGGCGGCCGGTACGTGGTGTTCGCCTCCAACGGCGGCGGCCCGGAGCACCCCGACTGGTACCACAACCTGGTCGCCTCGCCGCAGGTCACCCTGGAGACCGGCACCGGGGAAGGGCGCGTGAAGCCCCTCGCCACCCGCGCCGTCGTCCTGGAGGGCGAGGAGCGCGACCAGCTCTACGAGCGGCAGTGCCGGGTGAACCCGGCCTTCCGCGAGTACCGGGAGAAGACCACCCGGGTCATCCCGGTGGTCGCCCTGCACCCGCTGGACCTCTCCGCCGACGGCGAGCGCAACCGGATGATCGGCCGCCAGCTGATCGCCCACCACAACGAGCTGCGGGACCGGATCGCCGAGGTCCGCGCCGCCGTCGAGGCCGCCCTGAACGGCGGGCCCGCCGCCAGCCCGGCCCCCGACCTCACCCGGCAACTCCACCGCCGCTGCCTCGCGTTCTGCTACGGCCTGCAACTCCACCACACCCGTGAGGACGGCTCCTTCACCGCCTTCGAGCAGCACTTCCCGCACCTGGCACCGGCGATCACCCGGCTGCGCGAGGAACACGAGGTGGTCGAACGGGCCCTCGCCCGCCTGGAGCGGCTCCTCGCGGCGGAGCACGACGACCTCGCCGCACTCGCGGCGGAACTCGACCGCGTGACCGACGGCCTGGAGGAGCACTTCGCCTACGAGGAGGAACACCTGCTCCCGGCCCTCGACGTCCCCCACCCGTCCTGACCGACCCCTCCCCGGCCGGCCGCCGCGTACCCCCGGCGGGGGCCGGGACCGGGCGCTGCCGGTTCGCCGCGCACGGCGGTGCGGCGGCCCCGTCCTCGCCGGGGGGCACCGGTGCGCCCGCTCCGGCGGCGCCGTCCGGCCGGGTGACGCGGGGCCGTTCCCGGACATCCGCGCCGTGGGACGCGGACGCGGCCGCCGTCCGCCCGGCAGCCTGGTGCCACGCCCGGAGCGGGGGACCGCCGGACCGCCGGGCCACCCGCCGCCCGACGAGCCCGTGGAGCGCCCCACCATGACCCTTCCCCAGCCCGCCGCCCGCCGTGAACTCGTGCTGCGCGAGGCCGTGCGCCACCGGCTGCTCGACCCGGAGGACGCGCTGCTCGCCGCCTTCGTCGACCTCGACGGCGTGGCCGCGAGCGTCGCCGACCTGCACGCCGCCTTCCCGTCCGGGGTCGAGGTGCTGCACACCTTCGCGGCCAAGGCGAACTGCCTCGTCCCGCTGCTGGCCCGGCTGCGCGGGCTGGGCCTGGGCTGCGAGGTGGCCAGCCCCGGCGAGTTCGCCCAGGCCCTCGCGGCCGGCTTCGACCCCGGGCGGATCGTCCTCGACTCGCCCGCCAAGACCCGCCGGGAGCTGGTCCGGGCCCTGGAGCTGGGCGCCGCCGTCAACATCGACAACTGGCAGGAGCTCGACCGGGTCGACGACCTGCTGCGGGCCGGTGCCTCCGCCTCCCGGATCGGCGTGCGGGTCAACCCGCAGGTCGGCGCCGGGCGGATCGGCGCGATGAGCACCGCCACCGCGACCTCCAAGTTCGGCATCACCCTGGCCGACGCGGGGAACGCGCAGCGGCTGGTGGAGGCGTTCCGCGCGCGTCCCTGGCTCACCTGGATCCATGTGCACGTCGGCTCGCAGGGCTGCCCGCTGGACCTCATGGCCGAGGGCGTCGCCCGGGCCGCGGCCTTCGCCGAGCGGGTCAACGCCGAGCCGGGCCGCCGCCGGGTGACGGGCATCGACCTCGGCGGCGGACTGCCCGTCAACTTCGCGGACGACACCACCGCGCCCGGCTTCGCCGACTACGTGGACCGGCTGCGCGCGCACGCCCCGGAGCTGTTCGACGGCCGGTACCGGCTGGCCACCGAGTTCGGCCGCTCGCTGCTCGCCAAGAACGGCTTCACCGCCGCGTACGTCGAGTACACCAAGGAGGCCGGGGGCCGCCGGATCGCCGTCACCCACGCGGGTGCCCAGGTCGCCACCCGCACGGTGTTCATGCCGGACGCCTGGCCGCTGCGGATCACCGCGCACCACCCCTCGGGCGCCGCCAAGGACGGGGCGCCGGTGGCCCAGGACGTCGCCGGGCCCTGCTGCTTCGCCGGTGACCTGCTGGCCAGGGGCCGGGAGCTGCCGCCGCTGGAGCCGGGCGACCTGGTCGCGCTGCTCGACACCGGCGCGTACTACGCGACGACCCACTTCCAGTACAACAGCCTGCCCGAGCCGGCCGTGCACGGGTTCACCGTGGACGCCGCCGGCGAGGTGCGCTTCGAGCCGCTGCGCCGGGCCCAGCGCGTCGAGGAGCTGCTGAGGCCGGTCGGCTGACCCGGCGTCGGGGGTGACGGGTCGGTGACGTTCCGTCAGAACGGCAGGCCGTGGGGGTTCCCGGGCGGCGCGGGGCGGGTATCACCCTGCCGCGACCGCGACCGCGACCGCCGTTCCCGGCCGCGGCGCGACAGCCTCAGTTCGTCGAAGGAGGCCTCGTCATGCCCCGAACCCCCGACGCCGTCCGTCCCCCCGGCACCGTCCGTCCCCCCGCCGCACCCCAGGCCCAGGACGCGCGCACCGTGCGCCGTCTGCGGCTGGGGATCGGGCTGCTCGGCTCCCTGCTGCCGATCGTGCTGCCCGTCGGCAACAGCCTCACCTCCGCCCGGATCGCCCTGCTCAGCTCGATGAGCGCGTCCTACTACACCTCGATGCGCAACGTCTTCGTCGGCGGCCTCTGCGCCATCGGCGTCTTCCTGATCTGCTACCGCCACGACCGCCGGGAGGACCGGCTGAGCTCGGTGGCCGGGGTGCTGGCGATCGGGGTGGCCCTCTTCCCGACCGAGCCGCCCGACTCCGTCACGGCGCACCCCAGCGGCGCCCAGACGGCCGTCGGGACGGTCCACCTCGGCCTCGCCGCCGGGCTGTTCGGCGTGCTGGCCTACTTCTGCCTGCGGCTGTTCGCGGACTCGCCGGCCGAAGGCGGCCGGCGCCCGGCGCGTGACCTCGTCTACCTGGTCTGCGGCTGGGTGATCGTGGCGGCCGTCGGGGCGGTCGCGGTCGCCGGGGTGCTCCACCTGGCCCGGGACTGGCCGCTGACCGTGCCCTACCTGGGCGAGGCGGTCGCCGTGCTCGCCTTCGGCGTGGCCTGGCTGGTGAAGAGCGAGGCCCTCGCCGGCCCGGCCCCCCGCCCGGCCGGCCGGGCCGCCCCCGCCGGCCCCTGAGGGCTCCGGGGGCCCGGGCCCCGGCCGGGGCCGGACCGCGGACCCGCGCCGATGGCAGGATGCTTGCGGCCGGTGTCGGACCGGCCGGGGCGCGCCGCGGCGCCCGCCGGCACCCGCGGGGAGCGGAGGAGGTCCGATGGGCCGCAGGAAGCACCAGGTGGCCGTGCTGGTCCTGGAGGGGGCGAAGCCGCTGGACGTGGGCATCCCCGCGCAGGTGTTCTCCAGCCGGCCGAGCATGCCCTACACGGTGCGGGTCTGCGGTCCGGCGCCCGGGCTGGTGACGGGCGGCGACGGTCTCTCCTACCACGTGGCCGAGGGCCTGGAGGCGGTCGAGCACGCCGACACCGTCTTCGTGCCCGGCTACCGCGACCCGGCCACCACCGAACCCCCGGCGGCCGTCGTCGAGGCGCTGGTGGCCGCCCACCGGCGGGGCGCCCGGCTGGCCGCGATCTCCACCGGGGCGTTCGCGCTGGCGGCCACCGGGCTGCTCGACGGCAGGCGGGCCACCACCCACTGGCACTACGCCAAGGTCCTGGCGGAGCGCCACCCGCGGATCCGGGTCGACGAGAACGTGCTGTTCGTCGACGAGGGCGCCGTGCTCACCTCGGCCGGCGCGGCCTCCGGCATCGACCTCTGCCTGCACCTGGTGCGGCGCGACCACGGGGTGGGCCTGTCCAACCACGTGGCGCGCCGGCTGGTGGCCGCGCCCTACCGCAGCGGCGGCCAGGCCCAGTACGTGCCGCGCAGCGTGCCCGAGCCGCTGGGCGACCTCTTCGCCGGCACCCGCGAGTGGGCGCTGGAGCACCTGGCCGAGCAGCTGACGCTGGAGGGGCTCGCCCGGCATGCCCGGGTCTCCGCGCGCACCTTCTCGCGCCGGTTCGTGGAGGACACCGGCTACACGCCGATGCAGTGGGTGCTGCGGGCCCGGGTGGACCTGGCGCGCGAGCTGCTGGAGCGCACCGACCTGGGGGTGGAGCAGATCGCCGACCGGGCCGGGCTGGGCACGGGGGCGAACCTGCGGCTGCACTTCCACCGCGTCCTCGGCACCTCGCCCACCGAGTACCGCCACACCTTCGCGGCCCGCGCCGAGGACTGACACCGGCCCTCCGGCCGGGCGTGGCGGGATCCTTGCGACCGTTGGCAGGGATGCTGGCGGGATCCTTGCGCACCATGTCGATCCAGCCCCTGTCCGGCGGCTTCCAACGGTCCGATGATTGAACCGTCACCGAACGAACGGACCGCCCGGAGCACCCGGACCGCCCGGCCCGACCCAGGGAGCCCTCATGACCCGCATCGCCATCAACGGCTTCGGCCGCATCGGCCGCAACAGCCTGCGCGCCCTGGTGGAGCGCGGCAGCGAGCTGGAGGTGGTCGCCGTCAACGACCTCGCCTCCGTCGACTCGCTCGCCCACCTGCTCCGCTTCGACAGCTCGCTCGGCCGCTTCCGCCACCCGGTGCGGGTCGAGGGGGACGAGCTCGTCGTGGACGGCCGCCGGATCAAGGTGCTCGCCGAGCGCGACCCCGGGAACCTGCCCTGGGCGGAGCTCGGCGTCGACCTCGTCCTGGAGGCCACCGGCCGCTTCACCTCCGCCGAGGCCGCCCGCGCCCACCTCACGGCGGGTGCCCGGAAGGTGCTGGTGAGCGCCCCCTCCGACGGCGCCGACGTCACGCTGGCCTACGGCGTCAACACCGACGCCTACGACCCGGCCGAGCACGTGATCGTCTCGAACGCCTCCTGCACCACCAACGCGCTGGCCCCGCTCGCCTCCGTGCTGGACGCGCTGGCCGGCATCGAGCACGGCTTCATGACCACCGTGCACGCCTACACCCAGGAGCAGAACCTCCAGGACGGCCCGCACCGCGACCTGCGCCGCGCCCGCGCCGCCGGCGTCAACATCGTGCCGACCACCACCGGCGCCGCCAAGGCGATCGGCCTGGTCCTGCCGAACCTCGACGGCAAGCTCTCCGGCGACTCCATCCGGGTCCCGGTCCCGGTCGGCTCGATCGTCGAGCTGAACACCACCGTCGCCCGCGAGGTCACCCGCGAGCAGGTGCTCGCCGCCTACCGCGCCGCCGCCGACGGCCCGCTGAAGGGCATCCTCGACTACGCCGACGAGCCGCTGGTCTCCGGCGACATCACCGGCGAGCCCGCCTCGTCCATCTTCGACGCGGCCCTCACCCGGGTCGACGGCAAGCACGTCAAGGTGGTCGCCTGGTACGACAACGAGTGGGGCTTCTCCAACCGGGTCGTCGACACCCTGGAGCTGCTCTCCCGCGGCTGACGGGAGCCCGGGCCGCCGGGAACCGCTGCGGGGGTGTGACGCGGATGTTGCGCCCCGTGGCGATCCTCCGGCGGCCCTTGAGCGGCCCCGGCCGGTGTGTGACGGTGGACGGCACGCCCGGCCGTCCGCCCGCCGGGCGGGAACCGAGGAAAGAGGACGACCGGTGCCGTCGCACACGCAGCCCCTGCGCAAGCTGGGTTTCCTGACCATCGGGCTGTTCGACCCGGCCGACCCGGGCGCCGGCCACGAGTCGACGCTGCGGCTCGTCGAACTCGGCGAGCGGCTGGGCTTCGACAGCGCCTGGGTGCGCCACCGCCACCTCCAGCACGGCATCTCCTCCCCGGTCGCCGTGCTGGCGGCGGCCACCCAGCGCACCAGCCGGATCCGGCTGGGCACGGCGGTGATCCCGGTCGGCTGGGAGAACCCGCTGCGGCTGGCCGAGGACCTCGCCACCGTCGACCTGCTCTCCGGCGGCCGGCTCGACCCGGGCGTGAGCGTGGGCCGCCCCGGCCACTGGGAGCAGGTGTCCGGCGCGCTCTACCCGGACACCGCCGACGCCGAGGACTTCGGCTACCGGCGGGTGGACCGGCTGCTGGGATTCCTGCGCGGCGACCCGGCCACCGACTTCAGCGGGGTCGAGGGCATCGAGGTGTACTCGGACAGGGTGCAGCCGGTCTCCCCGGGCCTGGCGGACCGCCTGCGCTACGGCGGCGGGAGCCTGCGCTCCGCCCGCTGGGCCGGTGAGCGCGGGCTCGGCCTGCTCACCAGCAACGTGGTGCGGGCGGAGGAGTCCGAGGACTTCGCCGAGATCCAGCGCTCGCACATCGCCGCCTTCCGCGAGCGCCACCCGCTGGGTGCGCGGGCCCGGGTCTCGCAGGGCCTGGTGGTGATCCCGACCGACAGCGCCACCGCCGAGCAGCGGGCGCGCTACCACGCCTACGTCGACGGCCGCACGGCGCGCACCACCGCCCCGCAGGGCCTGGCGCGGGTGATGTACGCCCGGGACCTGATCGGCAGCTCCGCCGAGATCGCCGAACAGCTGTACGCCCACGCCGGGTTCCGGGAGGTCGACGAGGTGGTCTTCGCGCTGCCGTTCACCTTCGGCCACGAGGACTACGTGCAGATCCTCACCGACATCGCCACGAACCTCGCCCCCGCCCTCGGCTGGAAGCCGGCCGACGACGCCTGACCGGGGCCGGGGCCGTCACAGGCGCTCGGGCACCGGGTTGCCGACGGCCTCGATCGCCCGCCGCACCGGGACCTTCAGCAGCACGGCGAAGCCGACGACGAAGAACACCAGCAGCGAGACGATCGCCGACCGGTAGCTGCCGGTGACCTGGTAGGCCAGGCCGAAGACCAGCGGCCCCATCCAGCTGGTGCCGCGGTCGCTGACCTTGTAGACGCTGAAGTACTCGGCCTCCTTGCCGGGCGGGATCAGGTGGGAGAACAGCGAGCGGGACAGCGCCTGGCTGCCGCCGAGCACCAGGCCGATCATGCAGGCCAGGGCGTAGAACCAGGCCGGCTGGTGCGCCGGCATGACGTACCCGAGCGCGACGGTGACCACCCAGCCGAGCAGCGAGCCCAGGATGGTCCGCTTGGCGCCGTAGCGGTGGGCGATCCGGCCGAGCAGCAGCGCGCCGCCGATCGCCACCACCTGCACCAGCAGCACGGCGGTGACCAGCGAGGTCTGGTCCATGCCCAGTTCCTCGCTGCCGTAGAGGGAGGCCTGCGAGACGACGGTCTGGATGCCGTCGTTGTAGCAGAGGAAGGCAGCCAGGTAGAGCAGGGTGAGCGGGTGGCGCCGCATGCCGCGCAGGGTGCGGCCGAGTTCCCGCAGGCTGCCGGCGGCCGGCTCGTTGCGGACCTCGGCGGCGGCGCGACCGGGGAGCACCCCGGCCCGGGACGGCAGCCGGAGCATCGGCACGACGGTGAACAGCGCCCACCACAGGCCCGCCGAGGCCAGGCAGATCCGCACGGCGGTGCCCTCGGTGAGGCCGAAGGCGTCATGGCCCTGGAACAGCGCCAGGTTGGCGATCAGCAGCAGCCCGCCGCCGGCGTAGCCGTACGCCCAGCCCTTGGAGGACACCGCGTCGCGCTCGTCGGGCGCGGCCAGGCCGGGCAGGTAGGCGTAGGAGAGCGCGACCGACACCGCGTACGCGAGGTTGGCGACCACCAGCAGGGCGCCGCCGAGCAGGTAGCGGTCGCCGCCGAGGAAGAACATGCCCATGGTGGCGGTCGCGCCGAGGTAGGCGAAGCCGCCCATCAGCTCCTTGTGCCGCCCGGTGCGGTCGGCGACCGTCCCGGCCAGCAGCATCGCGCCGACCGAGAGCAGCACGGAGAAGGAGACCGTGTAGGGGAAGTAGGAGCCGGCCCGGATCGACAGGCCCAGGGGGTGGACGTTCCCGTCGGCGTCGGCGGCCGCCTTGGCGACCGAGGTCAGGTACGGCCCCAGGAACACCGTCAGGACGGTGGCGGAGAAGGCCGCGTTGGCCCAGTCGTTGACGTACCACCCGACCTGTATCCGGCGCAGTGCCCGGCGGTCGTCCTCGGTGGCGGTCGCCGGATGTTCCGGCCGGTCTGTCGTGGTGCTCATGCTGTTCCCATCCCCGTGCTGGAGCCGTCGCCGCCGGGGGTCCAGCAGCCGCGCTCGCGGAGGACGTCGCGCAGGACGTCGATGCGATCGGCCATGATGCCATCCACCCCCAGGTCGAGCAGCGAGCGGATGCGGGTGGCGTCGTCCACGGTCCAGACGTGGACCTGCAGGCCGAGGCGGTGCGCGGCGCGCACGAAGGCCCGGTCCACCACCCGGACGCCCCGGTGCCGTTCGGGCACCTGCGCGCAGAGGCCGGCCCACGGCGCCGTGCCGCCGCGCGCCAGCGGCCCGGCCAGCGAGCGCAGCCGCAGCCGGGCGACCTCGCGGGGGCCGAGCGAGGTGGCCAGCCGGGGCCCGGCGGCGGCGCGCACGGCGGCGAGCCGGGCGTCGGAGAAGCCGCCGACGCAGACCCGGTCCCAGGCCCCGGTCCGGCGGACCGCCTCGACCAGCGGCCCGACGGCCGGCGCCGCCTTGACGTCGATGTTGAACCGGGCGCCGGGGAACGCGTCGAGCAGGTCCTCCAGCAGCGGGACCGGTTCGGTGCCGCCGATCCGCGCCTGCCGGACGGTCCGCCAGGGCAGCTCGGCCACCACCCCGGTGCGGTCGGTGACCCGGTCGAGCCGGTGGTCGTGGAACGCCACCAGCACGCCGTCGGCGGTGGTGTGCACGTCCGTCTCCAGGTAGCGGTAGCCGAGCGCGACGGCGGCCTCGAAGGCGGCGAGCGAGTTCTCCGGGCGGCCGAGGTCGCCGCCCCGGTGGGCGAAGGCGAGCGGCCCCGGGTGGTCGAGGAAGGGGTGCATGCGGTGCTCCGTGCTCTGTGCTCCATGGGTGCTCCACGGGGTGCCCCGGGAGGTGCTCCACGGCGCGTGACATTGTTACATCCGATGTCAAGCTGTAACGCCCACGGGGCCGCGTGGCCGCCTATCATGCGGATGCGGAGGGGGCCGCCCGGCGTCCCTCCGCGTCCGTCGCTCACGCACCGCCCCAGAGAGGAGCCCCCCGAGTGGGTAGCACTGTCGAGACGCTGGAATTCCAGGCCGAGACGCGCCAGTTGCTCCGGTTGGTGATTCACTCGATCTACTCGAACAAGGACATCTTCCTGCGCGAGCTGATCTCGAACGCCTCCGACGCCCTGGACAAGCTGCGGCTGGAATCACTGATCGACTCCGGCCTCGACGCCGACACCTCCGACCTCCACATCACCCTGGAGGCCGACCCCGAGGCGCGGACGCTGACCGTCCGCGACAACGGGATCGGGATGAGCCGCGAGGACATCGTGGAGCTGATCGGCACCATCGCCAAGTCCGGCACGGCCGGACTGCTGGAGAAGATCAAGGAGACCGAGGACGCCGCCGCGGCGCAGAGCCTGATCGGGCAGTTCGGCGTCGGCTTCTACTCGGCGTTCATGGTCGCCGACCGGGTCACCCTGCACACCCGCCGGGCCGGTACCGAAGCCGGCACCCGGTGGGAGTCGGACGGCGAGGGCACCTACGAGATCCAGGCCGTCGACGGCCTTCCCGTGGGCACCTCGGTCACCCTGCACCTCAAGCCCGCCGACGGCGAGGACGGCCTGGCCGACTACCTGGCCGACCGGAAGATCCGCCAGATCGTCAAGCAGTACTCGGACTTCATCCGCTGGCCGATCCGGATGGCGAGCGAGCACACCGACGCCGACGGCACCACCACCCGGCAGGTCGACACCCTCAACTCGATGAAGGCGCTGTGGGCCCGGCCGCGCAGCGAGGTCACCGAGGCCGAGTACACCGAGTTCTACCAGCAGATCAGCCACGACTGGCTCGCCCCGGCCGAGACCGTCCACATGCGCGCCGAGGGCACCTTCGAGTACGAGGCGCTGCTGTTCATCCCCTCCCAGGCGCCGTTCGACCTGTTCTCCCGCGACGCCAAGCGCGGCGTGCAGCTGTACGTCAAGCGGGTGTTCATCATGGACGACTGCGAAGCGCTGATGCCCGACTACCTGCGCTTCGTCAAGGGCGTCGTGGACGCCCACGACCTGTCGCTGAACATCTCCCGGGAGATCCTCCAGCAGGACCGCCAGATCCGCGGGGTGCGCCGGCGCCTGGTGAAGAAGGTCCTCGGCGCGCTCAAGGACATCCAGGCCAAGGACACCGAGCGCTACCTGAAGCTGTGGGACCAGTTCGGCCGGGTGCTGAAGGAGGGCCTGCTGGAGGACGCCGACAGCACCGCGTCCCTGCTGGAGCTGGTCTCGGCGGCCTCCACCCACGACGCGGAGCGCCCCACCACCCTGCGCGAGTACGTCGGGCGGATGAAGGACGGCCAGGAGGCCGTCTACTACCTGACCGGCGAGGACCGCGCCACGGTGGAGAACTCCCCGCACATGGAGGCCTTCGCCGCCAAGGGGTACGAGGTGCTGATCCTCACCGACCCGGTCGACGAGGTCTGGGTCGAGCGGGTGCCCGACTTCGACGGCCACCGGCTGCAGTCCATCGCCAAGGGGCAGGTCGACCTCGACGGCCCGGACGGCGGCGACGAGGAGGCCGGGGCCGAGAAGGCCAAGCGGGAGCAGGAGTTCGCCGCGCTGCTGCCGTGGCTGACGCAGGCCCTGTCCGGGCAGGTCAAGGAGGTCCGGCTCTCCTCGCGGCTGACCACCTCGGCGGCCTGCGTGGTCGGCGACGCCCAGGACATGACGCCGACCCTGGAGAAGATGTACCGCGCGATGGGGCAGGAGGTGCCCCCGGTCAAGCGGATCCTGGAGCTCAACCCCGCCCACCCGCTGATCACCGGGCTGCGCGCGGCGCACGAGGCCGACCCCGCGAACCCGGCCCTGGCGGAGATCGCCGAGCTGGTCCACGGCGGCGCGCTGCTGGCCGAGGGCGGTGACCTGCCCGACCCGGCGCGCTTCACCCGGCTGCTCACCGAGCGGCTGGCCCGCGGCCTCTGACCGCACCCGCCCCGCGACCCCGGCCGCCGTTCCGCGGCCGGGGTCGTCGCGTTCCCGTGCCATTCATTTCAGTTTATTCATTGCCGGGGCGCTACCCCGCGAGACCCGGTGCGCATCTCTTGACGCGGGCCGCTCACGTTCACCACCCTTGGTGCTGGCCGAGCTGAGGTGACTGGGAGTCAAACTTCTATTCATCTCAGCTCATGGCTGACTCTGTTGACCGCCCGTCATGGAAGGAGATGTCCGTCATGAAGAAGATCGTCGTCCGCAAGACCGGCCCGGTCCGTCTGACCAGCACGGCTCGCGCGCTGTACCTGCCGTGGGACTGCATCGTGACCCAGCAGCTCTGATCCCGGCTCCGGGCACGGGGGAACGCGGTGCCGGCCGGGTGCGTCCCGGCCGGCACCGCTCCGCCCCGCCCGGCCCCGTCCGTCCGCCGCCCACCTCCCACAGGAGGACCCGTGTACTCCTCCGTCGACAGCGGCTCCGACGCCCCGGGCCTCGACCTGGACCGCCCGCTGCCGTTGCGCCGGCTCGTCTACCTGGAGGAGGGCGACGAGGTCACCATCGGCAGCCCCGAGAACGACACCTACGCCGTCTTCCCGGCCGACGGCGCCGAACTGGTCCGGCTGCTCGCCGACGGCGCCACACCCCGCGAGGCCGCCGAGCGCTACCGGCAGGCGCACGGCGAGAGCGTCGACATCGCCGACCTGGTCGAGGTGCTCGCCGACCTCGACCTGCTCCGCCCCGCCGGCGAGGCCGCCGGGGTGCCGGCCGCCGCGACCGCGCCGGTGCGCTGGCAGCGGCTGGGCCGGGCGGTCTTCAGCCGGCCCGCGCTGATCGGCTACGCACTCCTCGCCGCCCTCGCCGCGGCCGAGATGATCCGGGTGCCCGCCCTGGTCCCGAGCATGGACAACCTGTTCTTCAGCCCCTCCTACACCCTGGTCGTGCTGCTGCTGTTCTTCGGCCAGGCGCCGCTGCTCGCCCTCCACGAGGCCTTCCACGCGCTGGCCGGCCGACGGCTCGGGCTCCGCTCGAAGCTCTCGATCGGCCGCCGCCTGGTCTACCTGGTGCTGGAGACCTCGCTCGACGGACTGGTCAGCGTGCCGCGCCGCAAGCGCTACCTGCCCATCCTGGCCGGCATGCTGGCCGACGTCCTGGCGATCGCCGTCCTCACCCTGACCGCCGACCTCCTGCGCGGGATCGACGCGGGCGCCGCCCGGCTCTGCCTCGCGATCGCCTACGCCACCGTGCTGCGGCTCGCCTGGCAGGCCTTCTTCTACCTGCGCACCGACCTCTACGTCCTGCTCTGCACCGCGCTGGGCTGCGTCGACCTGCACGCCGCCGCGAGCGACGTCCTGCGCAACGCCGCACGGAGGTTCACCGGACGCCCGCCGGTGGACCTGTCGGTGCACCACCCGGTCGACCGGCGGGTCGCACGCTGGTACGCCTGGCTGATGGTGACCGGCTACGCCTTCACGCTCACCATGTTCGCCGGCGTCGTCGTACCGACCGCCTACCGGCTGCTGCGCGACATGTGGCTGCGGCTGACCGGCGAGGCGTCCGTGGCCGGACGGCTCGACTCGCTGCTGCTGATGCTGCTGAGCCTCGCCCAGACCGGCGTCGTCGTGGTCATCGCCCTGCGCGAGCGGCGTGCCGCCCGCGCGCTCTGACACCGCGTTCCCCCTGATCCCACGTCACCGCACGAAAGGCAGCTGAGCCATGGCCGAACACCGCCACCACTGGGTCCGTGCCGCCCGGCGCTCCGCCCGCGTCGAGGCCCGCGACCGGCTGGAGCTGCCGCCCGTGCTCGCCGTGGTGAACGCCGACCGCCGGCTGCGCGGGCCCTACACGGCGGTCGGCTCGGTGCTGCGGGCGATCGTGCCCGACGCGCTCGCCCGCTGCCCCGAGGCCGTCTCCGGGCACGACATCGAACTCCTCTCCACCACCCCGGAACTGCGCGAGCTGGTGCCCGCCACCCGTGAGACGCTCACCTCCCTGGCCGTGCCCAAGGAGCGCACCCGCTTCTACTCCGCGCTGCGCACCCTGCGGATCGCCCACGGCCTGGTCGAGTTCCTGGAGGCGTACCTGCGCGCCGCCGGCGACGGCCCGCGCACCCTGGTCGTCGACGACGCCCACCGCGCCGACCCCACCGACGGCGAGTTCCTCGCCGTCCTGCTGCGGCGGATCGACCCCGGGCTGCTCACCGTGGTGGTCACCACCGGCACCGAGGCCCTGGAGCGCCCGGACGGTCCGGGCCGCGAGACCCTGCCGGACGCGCTCGCCGCGCACTGTGCCGTGCTGGACGTCCCCGCCGCCCGGGAGGACGGCCCGTCGCGGGCGGGCGCTTCGGACCCGGGGCTCGGCCGCGCCCACGTCGTCGCCGACGGCACCGGCGACGACCCCGCCGCGCTGGCCGCCTACCTGGCGCTGCCGGCCGACGAACGCGCCCGGCTGCACGACCTGCGCCGCGCCGAGCTGGAGACGGTCGGCGAGTCCTCGCTGAGGCTGGGGGCCATCGCCTGGCACGCCGAGCACGGCAGCGACCCGTCCGGCGTCGGCGCCGACATCCTGCGCCACGCCCTCGACCACTGCATGGACCTCGGCTACTACCACGCGGTCGTCGACCTCGGCGAGCGCGGCCGCCGGCTGGTCACCCACGAGAGCCACCCCACCCACTGGTGGGCCTTCACCACCAAGATGACCACCTCCTTCGCCGCGCTCGGCCTGGCGGAGCGCGCCCTGCCGCTCTACGACGAGGCCCGCACGCTCAGCGCCTCGCCCGAGGTCCACATGCAGGCCGCGTACGCGACCGCGATGCTGCACACCCGGCACTTCGAGGCCGGCCGGCGCGACCACGGACTGGCCCGCGCCTGGGCCAACCAGGCGATCGCCTTCGCCCGCTGGCACCCGGACCCCAAGGAGCGCGAGGCGCGCGTGGTGTTCAACCGCAACGGGCTCGCGCTGATCGAGGTCCACCAGGGCCGCCCGCAGGCCGCGTTGGAGCTGCTGGACGCCTGCATCGCGCAACTGGACGAGACCCTGGAGCCGCACGAGCACGCGCTGCACCGCTCGGTGCTGCGCTACAACCGCGCCCAGGTGTACGCGGCCCTCGGCCGGCACGCCGAGGCCGTCGCCGACTACACCGCCGTGATCGACTGCGACCCCAACTACGCCGAGTACCACTTCGACCGGGGCATGCTCTGGCGCGACCTCGGCGAACCGGAGCGGGCGCTGGCCGACTACGACCGCGCCGTCCGGCTCTCCCCGCCGTTCCCCGAGGCGTACTTCAACCGCGCCGACGTGCTGGCCGAACTCGGCGACACCGAGGCGGCGGTGGCGGACTTCGGCTACGTCCTCCAGCTGGACCCGGAGTTCGACGACGCCCGGCTCAACCGGGCCTCGCTGCTGTTCGAGGCCGGTGCCCACGAGGCCGCCCGGGCGGACGTCCGGGCCGGGCTGGCCCGCACCCCCGGGAACGCCCGGCTGCTCTGCCTCCAGGGCCAGTTGCTGGCCGCGGCGGACGACCCCGCGGCGGCCGCCGACGCCTACGCGGCCGCGCTCTCCGCCGACCCCGACTACGCCCAGGCCTGGGCCCTGCTCGGCGAACTGCGCTACCAGCAGGGCGATCTGGACGGAGCGGGCCGCAACCTGGCACGCGCCGTCGAGCTGTCCGCCGAGCCGGGCCTGCGGTTCAACCTGGCCGTGGTCCACCACGACGCCGGGCGCTACGGCGAGGCCGTCCGGCTGCTGGACGAGGTGGTGGAGTCCACCGAGGACGTCGACGCCCGGCTGCAGCGGGCGCGCTGCCTGATCGGCCTGGACCGGGCGGAGACCGCCAGGGCGGACCTGCTGGCCTGCCTGGCGGCCGACCCGGACTCCGCAGGCCAGGTGTACGAGCTGATGCCCGAGCTGGCCCGCGCCTGAAGCGGCCCGCACCCGAGCCGGTCCGTCCCCGGTCCTCGCCACCGGCGTCCCCCGGGACCGGGGACGGACCTCAGCGCGGTGCGGCGCCGGCCTGTGCCAGTTCGGCCCGCACCCGGCGGCGGACGTGCGCCATGACGGGTGAACCCCGGTACGCGGCGGCCACCTTGACCAGCCACGCCGCCTCCTCGCGGAGTCCGGCCACCACCGGGTGCGGCACCCACCCGGGGCCGGGCCCGGCGGGGAAGCGGTGCCCGGCCCGGGCGGCCTCCAGCGCGGCGGCGATCGCGGCGGCCTCCACCAGCGCCGCGAACTCCTCCGGACCGGAGGGGCGGGCGACCTCGCGCACCCAGTGCGCCACCCGGGGGTGCAGATGGGGGCGCAGCGCCAGCTGGCCGTCGCGGATCTCGATGATCCGCCGGTAGAGCGCGAACCGGATGTCCCGCCGCCCGCCGGCCGGACCGAACTCGCGCTCCGGCGTCATGAGTTCGATCTCCGGCAGCTCCGAGCGCAGCACCGACCAGAGCGGCCCGAGCCGGCGGTGGTCACGCCGGGCCCAGGCCCGGCCGCCCGGGTCGGCCCGCCGGACGGCGCGGCGTACGGCCCGCCGGAGCCGGGGGAGGCGGCTGCGGCGTCGGTCAGCCACGCCGGGCCGCACCGCGCGGCCGTGGGCGGTCGAGCGCGTACCCCAGCCGCAGGATCCGCTCGGCGAGCCGCGCGGTCACGGTGGCCCGGGGCCGGTGCAGCGCCCGGTGCAGGGCCAGCGAGGCGACCAGCTCGGCCTCCTGCTCCTGGCGCTCCGAGTATGCGGACCGGCCGAGCACCCGGTGGACCAACTCGCCCGGCAGCCGGGGGAGCAGGGCCTGGGCGACGCTCGCGCCCGGCGCGGTGCCACCGGTGTGCCCGCAGAGCAGGTGGCCGATCTCGTGCAGCACGATGTGCTGCTGGTGCAGCGCGGTGGTGTCGAGCGGGTAGCCGATGTAGTCCGCCCGGTCGGTGCTGACCAGCGCGCCGCAGGGCGCGTCGACCGGGCCGGAGAGCGGGATCAGCTCGATCGGCCGGCCGCGCCGCCGGGCGAGCGCCTCGGTCAGCGCCGGAATGCCGAAGGGCTCCGGGAGCGGCATCGAGTCCGCGACGGTGCGACATCGTTGCCAGAGCCCGCGTCGCTCCGCCCCACCCGGTTGCCCCACGTCCGTTCCCCCCGGTGCTCGACCACCCTCAGCCGGGAGGTGATCCTACGGACGGGGACGCGCCGGGAGAACCGCTTCGACGCCGATTTCCGCTACCTGCCGCCGCCGGCCTCCAGCCGGGCGATCGCCTCGATCATGTCGCGGATCGTGCCGAGCCCCTCGGGCGACAGGGTCACCGCGCGCAGCGCCACGTCGCGCACGCCCGCGTCCCGCAGGGCGCCGAGCAGGGCCAGCTCCTCGGCGATCCGGGCGCTCTGCCGGTCGTCGAAGAAGTACACCGGCGGGACCTGGAAGAACTGGGCCAGGGCTTCGAGGTGACGTTTCGTCGGATTGTCCCGGCGGCCGGTGCGCAGCTGCCACAGGTAGGTCGCCGAGAAGCTCTCACCGGTCGCCTCGCGGCAGGCGCGGGCGACCTCCTCGTGGGTGTACGGCTCGCGGTCGGGACGGCGGACCACGTCGAAGAGCCGGTCGATCTTCCCTGCGAGCGTGGACGTACCGGAGTCTGCGTCGGGCACGGCACACCTCTCCCCTCACCCCGGGCACACGCGCGGTGCGTGTGCGGATCGAGCACGCGCGACGGTCGCCCATTGTAGTTCCCCCTCGCCCCGCGCGGAGCCGCCGGACGGGCCGTCACCTCGGTCGTCATCACCACCTTGACTGGTGACGCGCATGGCTGCCATGCTGGCGTCACCACCTCGACCGGTGACGGGAAAAGGGTCCGTGACTCCGGGGTGGCCGGACCGCAGTCGATCCAGATGGGGAGCATCAGTCATGGCAGTCACCTACACCGCCGTTGTCGACGTCGACGGGGAGGGCCGCAACGGCGGCAGGGTCCGTTCCTCGGACGGTCTGCTGGAGACCGCTCTCGCCATCCCGAAGGAGTTCGGCGGCGCGGGCACCGCGACCAACCCCGAGCAGCTGCTGGCCGCCGGCTGGGCGGCCTGCTTCCTCGGGGCGCTGCGCCTGGCCGCCGGCGCCCGCGGGATCCGGCTCACCAGCACCGCCGTCACCGCCGAGATCACGCTGACCCACGGCGACGACGGCGAGTTCGGCCTCTCCGCCGTCCTCAACCCGGTGCTCGGCGGGGTGGACCAGGCCACCGCCGAGGAGCTCGCCCGGGCCGCCCACCGGACCTGCCCCTACTCCAAGGCCACCCGCGACAACATCCCGGTGACCGTCAACGCCCGGGCCGCCGGGGCGGTGTGACCCGGCCGGACCCCCTGACCGCGGGTCCCGCGCCCTCCCCCTGCGCGGGACCCGCGCCATGCCGCAAGCCCCCCGGCCGGTTCACGGCCGGGCCGAGGGGCGGTGTCGTCCGGCCGGGACTCAGCGCAGGCCGGCGGGGGCGGCGGTCTTCTTCCGCGCGCGGTAGGCGGCCGCCTTGATCTTGTTGCCGCAGGACTCCATGCCGCACCACTGGCGCCGCATGCCCCGGGAGCGGTCGATGTAGATCCGGGTGCACTCCGGGTTGCCGCACTCCTTCAGCAGCGGCACGTCGGGCCCGCTGAGGAGTTCGACGGCCTGCCGGGCGACGGTCGCCAGCGCCTGTTCCGGGGTCGCCTCGTTGTGCCGCCCGGCCACCGTGAGCTGCGGGGTCACCGGGGTCTTGCGGGCGGCGGCATTGAGCACGGCCAGCGCCTCGCGGTCGAACTCCTCCCCGGCGACCCGGTTGGTGACCAGCCGGTAGACGGCCTCGCGCACCGTCCTCGCCTCCCGGACGTCGCGTTCGTCGCCCGGGGTGATCGTGTCCACCAGCCCGCTGTCGAGGTACCAGGCGTTCAGCCGCTCCGGCGTCACGAACATCTCGAAGCGGACCGTGCGCCGGGCGCGGAGGGTGGCCGCGAAGTCCAGGGCCGGGTGCCCGCACACGAAGACATGGTCGAGATTCACATCACCATGCTGACAGGTGACTGTGACCGGCGCAAGGAAAGGTCACCGCACCCCCGGGGTCAGCCGGAGTTCACGCCCCCGCCACCGTCGGCGCAGCCAGCGGTCGTGGCTCGCCAGCACGATCGCGCCCGGGCCGCTGCCCAGCGCCTCCTCCAACTCGTCGCACAGGCGCGGGGACAGGTGGTTGGTGGGCTCGTCGAGCAGCAGCAACTGCGGCGGGCGGGCCACCAGCAGCGCCAGCGCGAGCCGCCGCCGCTGGCCGACGGAGAGCCGGCCGACCGGCTTGTCCCGGTCCGCCGGGTCCAGCAGCCCGAGCGAGTCCAGCGGCACCCGCTCGGCCCGCGCCGCTCCCAGCGCCAGCCGGTAGGTGTCCTCGACGGTGCACTCCGGCCGCTCGAACACGGTGTCCTGGGCGAGCAGCCCCACCGTGAGCCGGGGCCGGCGGCGCACCTCGCCCTCGGCGGCGACCAGACCGGCGAGCACGGCGAGCAGCGTCGACTTCCCCGCGCCGTTGCCGCCGGTGACCAGCAGCCGGTCGCCGGCCCGCACCTCCAGGGTGGCCGGCGCGAGCCGGCCCGTCACCCGGACCTCCCGCAGGGCCACCAGCGGCCCCGGGTCGTCCGCGGCCCCCGTCCCCTCCGGGGGCGCGGCGGCCAGCGCCGGGGCCGCGAACCGCAGCGGACGCGGCGGCTCGGGGACCTGGGCGCGCTCCAGCTCCTCCAGCCGCCGCGCGGCGTCCCGCACCCGGCGGGAGATCTGGTTCTGCACCCGGC
The DNA here is from genome assembly GCF_042749955.1 of Kitasatospora sp. NPDC059462. Taxonomy (NCBI): domain Bacteria; kingdom Bacillati; phylum Actinomycetota; class Actinomycetes; order Kitasatosporales; family Streptomycetaceae; genus Kitasatospora; species Kitasatospora sp. NPDC059462. Next base: position 23,518 of record NZ_JBHYUU010000084.1, read on the forward strand.
CCGCCCGGTGGCCGTAGCCCATCTTCTCGTTGTCGCGCCGCCCCCGGTCCGGCGCGACCCGGTGCGCGGTGACGCCCGCCTGCCGGCGCAGCTCCGCCAGCTCCTGCTGCTCCTCGGCGAACCGCCGCTCCCAGCGCTCGCGTTCGGCTCGCCCGGCCGCCAGGTACGCGCTGTAGCCGCCGCCGTGGCGGACCGGTCCGTCCACCGCCGGGTCGAGGTCGATCAGCTCGGTGCAGACCGCGTCCAGGAACGCCCGGTCGTGGCTGGCGGCCACCACCGCGCCGGGCAGGGCGCGCAGGTGCTCCTCCAGGAAGGCGGCGGCCCGGTCGTCGAGGTGGTTGGTCGGCTCGTCCAGCAGCAGCGCCGACGGGCGGCGCACCAGCAGCGCGGCGAGGGCGAGCCGGCCGCGCTGGCCGCCGGAGAGCGAGCCGAGGGCGCGGTCGTGGGCGACCCCGCCCAGGCCGAGGCCCTCCAGGATCAGCGCCGCGCGCCGGTCGGCGTCCCAGGAGTCCCGGTGCCGGGCCTGCTCCAGGCGCCGGCCGTAGGCGTCGAGGAGTTCCCGGTGACCGGGGGAGTCCTCCGGGACGCGGGCGAGCTCGATGCCGAGCCGGTCGAGTTCGGCGAGGTCGGCGCGGGCCTCGCGCAGCGCCTCGTCGAGCACGGCGGCGACGGTCGAGCCGGCGGCGAAGGGCAGCTCCTGGTGCAGGAAGCCGAGGTCGGCGGGGCGCGTGACGCTTCCCCCGTCGGGTTCGTCCACGCCGGCGAGCACCCTCAGCAGGGTGGACTTCCCGGCGCCGTTCTCCCCGATCAGGCCGATGCGCCGGCCGGGGGAGGCGGTGAGGTGGACGCCGTCGAGGACGCGTCGGCCCGCGAGGTTGCGGACCAGGTCACGGGCGAGCAGGGCGGAGTGGGGCACGGGGAACCTCGGGACGGCTGCGGGCAGCGGGACGGAACCACCGCTGCCCGGGGGCGGGCACGGAGCGGGACACGACGGAACGGACCACGCCGCCGGCGCTTCCACACGCCGGCCGGTGGCCGTCGACTCCGGTTCTCACCCGGAGATGTCGTCGTCACCCGCCATGTCCGCCACTCCTCGCTCAAAGGTCCTGGGCCCTCGGAGCGTAACAGCTGCGCCCGACACCCGCGACGGCCGAGGGACGCGCCGGGCCGCCGCGCCGCCCGCCCGGCCGGCACCCGGGCCGGAAGCATGCAGTCACCGCCTTGACAGGTGACGAACGGGGGCGCATCCTGAGACCGTTCCCGACCCGGAGGGTGGTCATGAGCAGCGAACGCACCGACGATCCCGCCGCCGGAGCGAGGCTCGCCCGCTTCGGCCGCCTCCCCGAGCGCATCCGCTTCGAGGACATGACGCAGGAGGTGCCGGCCGCACCGGAGGACGGCAACGGCGGCGCCTACGACCCCGACGGCGCCTTCCGGTTCTACAACTGCCTGGCCGTCGACTTCGGCCTGTAGGCCCTCCGCGGCCCGGCCCGCCGCCCGGGTGACCCGGCGGAGCGGCGTGGCGGGCCCCGGCGCGCCCGGGGGAGATGATCACCGCGTCCACGGGTGCCCACACCGCCGGAGGCGCAGATGCGGATCCTGCTCGTCGCGAGCGCGTTCAACAGCCTCACCCAGCGCGTCCACGCCGAACTGCGGGACCGCCGTCACACGGTGGAGGTCCACCTCGCCACCGCGGGCGACGAGCCGCTGCGGGCGGCGGTGCGCGGCTTCGCCCCCGACCTGGTGATCGCGCCGATGCTCACCACGGCGCTGCCGCGCGACGTCTGGTCGGCCGTCACCTGCCTGATCGTGCACCCGGGCCCGCCGGGCGACCGCGGCCCGTCCGCCCTCGACTGGGCGATCCACGAGGACGCACCCCTCTGGGGCGTGACGGTGCTCCAGGCCGACGAGCTGATGGACGCCGGCCCCGTCTGGGCCTCGGCGCCCTGCCCGCTGCCGCCCGTCGCCAAGAGCGACCTCTACCGCAACGAGGTCTCCGACGCCGCCGTCGAGGCGGTGCTGCGGGCGGTGCGGCGCTTCGCCTCCGGCACCCACACCCCCCGCCCGCAGAGCGGCCCCGACTGGCGGGCGCCCGACCACACCCGGCCCTTCCTGCGCCAGGAGGTGCGGCGGATCGACTGGGCGCGCGACACCACCGACACGGTGGTGCTCAAGCTGCGGGCCGCCGACTCCCGGCCCGGCGTGCTGGACGAACTGCTCGGCGGCGCCTGGTACCTGCACGGCGGCCACCCCGAACGGGCGCTGCGCGGGCGCCCCGGCGAGCTGCTGGCCACCCGGGCCGGGGCGCTGTGCCGGGCGACCCGCGACGGCGCGGTGTGGATCCCCGAGCTGCGCCGGCGCCGCACCCCCGGCGGGCCCGCCACCTTCAAGCTGCCCGCCGTCACCGCCCTCGGCGACGCGCTGCCCGCGCTGCCGGAGCTGCCCGCCCCGGTGATGCCGGCCGGGGACGACCCGGTCTGGTCGGACATCCGCTACCGCGAGGACGGGCCGGTCGGCTTCCTGCGCTTCTCCTTCCCCGGCGGCGCGATGAGCACCGGCCACTGCCGCCGTCTGCTCGACGCCTACCGCTTCGCACTGACCCGCCCGACCGCCGTCCTGGTGCTCGGGGGCGGTCGCGACTTCTTCTCCAACGGTATCCACCTCAACGTGATCGAGGCCGCCGCCGACCCGGCGGCCGAGTCCTGGGCCAACATCAACGCCATCGACGACCTGGTCGAGGCGGTCCTCACCAGCACCGACCGCCTGGTGGTCGCCGCCCTCGGCGGCAACGCGGCGGCCGGCGGGGTGATGCTGGCGCTGGCCGCCGACGAGGTCTGGTGCCGGCGGGGTTCCGTGCTCAACCCGCACTACCGGCTGATGGGACTGCACGGCTCGGAGTACTGGACGTACAGCCTGCCGCGCCGGGTGGGCGCGGCGCAGGCCGCGAGGCTCACCGGAGCCGCCCTGCCGGTGAGCGCCGCGGCCGCCCTGCGGGCCGGGCTGGTCGACCGGGTCCTGCCCTGCACCCCGCAGGAGTTCGGGCCCGCGGCCGCCCGCCTCGCCCGGCTGACCGCCGCCTCGCCGACGGTGTACGGCCGGATCGCCGCGAAGAAGGCCGCCCGGGAGGCCGACGAGCGCGTCCGGCCGCTCGCCGACCACCGGACGGCGGAGCTGGCCGTGATGCACCGCCAGTTCTTCGACCCGCAGGCGCCCTACCACGCGCTGCGCTCCGCCTTCGTCCGCAAGCTGCCCGCCCCCGCCCCCCGGGCGTGACCCGGACGGACCACCCGGATTGCGGCCGTTCGGACGCTCCGTCCGGCTCCGTGGACCGGCGGGACCGGCCGGGGGCTGTTATGACGGTTCTGAGCCATTTCGTCCGGCTCCCAGTTCCGAGGAGGCATCCTCATGGGTGCTGCAGCAACGAACGCCACCGACACCGACGTGGTGCACATTCTCTGGATCAACGCGGGTCTGAGCTGCGACGGCGACTCGGTCGCGCTGACCGCCGCCATGCAGCCGAGCATCGAGGAGATCGTCACCGGCGCGCTGCCGGGCCTGCCGAAGGTCGCGGTGCACTGGCCGCTGATCGACTTCGAGTGCGGCCCGGTCCAGGGCGCCGACAACTTCGTCGAGTGGTTCTTCAAGGCGGACCGCGGCGAGCTCGACCCGTTCGTCCTGGTCGTCGAGGGGTCCATCCCGAACGAGCGGATCAAGGAGGAGGGCTACTGGTGCGGCTTCGGCGACGATCCGGAGACCGGTCAGCCGATCACCACCAGTGAGTGGCTGGACCGCCTCGCCCCCAAGGCCACCGCGGTCGTCGCCATCGGCACCTGCGCCACCTACGGCGGCATCCACGCCATGGAGGGCAACCCGACCGGTGCCATGGGCGTGCCCGACTACCTCGGATGGGGGTGGAAGTCCAAGGCGGGCCTGCCGATCGTCTGCGTGCCCGGCTGCCCCATCCAGCCCGACAACTTCGCCGAGACCCTGACCTACCTGCTCTACCAGCTGGCCGGCTCGGCGCCGATGATCCCGCTGGACGACAAGCTGCGGCCGCTCTGGCTGTTCGGCGCCACCGTGCACGAGGGCTGCGACCGCGGCGGCTACTACGAGCAGGGGCAGTTCGCCACCGACTACGGCACCCCCGAGTGCCTGGTGCGGCTCGGCTGCTGGGGCCCGGTCGTCAAGTGCAACGTCACCAAGCGCGGCTGGATCAACGGCATCGGCGGCTGCCCGAACGTCGGCGGCATCTGCATCGCCTGCACCATGCCCGGCTTCCCCGACAAGTTCATGCCGTTCATGGACCCGCCGCCCGGCTCGACCGTCTCCACCAAGGTCAGCCGGTCCTACGGCTCGGTGATCCGGCGGCTGCGCGCGATCACCCTCAAGACGCTCGACGAGGAACCCCGGTGGCGCCACACCGGGCACACCCTGACCACCGGCTACCGCCCGCCGCGGTGACCGGACGGGCCGCCGCGCGCACCGTGCGCGGCGGCCCCGCCGCCGCACCCCCTCCCCGCCTCCAGAGAAGGGCACGACAGAGACGATGACAGCGACGAGCAGGGCGGCCGGGGACGGCAGCGGCCTGGTGGAGATGTCCTGGGACCCGATCACCCGGATCGTGGGCAGCCTGGGCATCCACACGAAGATCGACTTCAAGCAGAAGAAGGTCGCGGAGTGCTACAGCACCTCCTCGGTGTTCCGCGGCTACAGCGTCTTCATGCGGGGCAAGGACCCCCGCGACGCCCACTTCATCACCAGCCGCATCTGCGGCATCTGCGGCGACAACCACGCCACCTGCTCGGTCTACGCGCAGAACATGGCGTACGGCGTGAAGCCGCCCCACCTCGGCGAGTGGATCATCAACCTCGGCGAGGCCGCCGAGTACATGTTCGACCACAACATCTTCCAGGAGAACCTGGTCGGGGTGGACTACTGCGAGAAGATGGTCCGCGAGACCAACCCCGGCGTGCTGGAGCGCGCCGAGCGCACCGAGGCCCCGCACGCCGGCGACCACGGCTACCGCACGATCGCCGACATCATGCGCGCGCTCAACCCCATCGAGGGCGAGTTCTACCGCGAGGCGCTCCAGGTCAGCCGCTACACCCGGGAGATGTTCTGCCTGATGGAGGGCCGCCACGTGCACCCCTCCACGCTCTACCCGGGCGGGGTCGGCACGGTCGCCACCGTCCAGCTGTTCACCGACTACCTGACCCGGCTGATGCGCTACGTGGAGTTCATGAAGAAGGTCGTGCCGCTCCACGACGACCTCTTCGACTTCTTCTACGAGGCGCTGCCCGGCTACGAGGAGGTCGGCCGCCGGCGCGTCCTGCTCGGCTGCTGGGGCAGCCTCAACGACCCCGACCACTGCGACTTCACCTACCGCAACATGACCGACTGGGGCCGGAAGATGTTCGTCACCCCCGGTGTGGTGGTCGACGGCAAGCTGGTCACCAACGACCTCACCCGGATCAACCTCGGCATCCGCATCCTGCTCGGCAGCTCCTACTACCGGGACTGGCAGGGCGAGGAGCTCTTCGTCACCCACGACCCGCTCGGCAACCCGGTCGACCCCCGCCACCCCTGGAACCAGCACACCATCCCCGCCCCGCAGAAGCGCGACTTCGACGACAAGTACAGCTGGGTGATGTCCCCGCGCTGGTTCGACGGCACCGAGCACCTCGCCCTGGACACCGGCGGCGGCCCGATCGCCCGGCTCTGGTCCACCGCCCTGTCCGGGCTGGTCGACATCGGCTACGTCAAGGCCACCGGCCACAGCGTGCGGATCAACCTGCCGCGCTCGATGACCAAGCCGGAGACCACCTTCGAGTGGAAGATCCCGCAGTGGAGCAACGCCCTCGAACGCAACCGCGCCCGCACCTACTTCCAGGCCTACGCGGCCGCCTGCGCCCTGCACTTCGCGGAGAAGGCGCTGGACGAGGTCCGGGCCGGGCGCAGCCAGACCTGGGAGCGCTTCGAGGTGCCGGACGAGTCCATCGGCTGCGGCTTCACCGAGGCCGTGCGCGGCGTCCTGTCCCACCACATGGTGATCCGCGACGGGAAGATCGCCAACTACCACCCGTACCCGCCGACCCCGTGGAACGCCAGCGTGCGCGACAGCCACGGCACGCCCGGGCCCTACGAGGACGCCGTGCAGAACACCCCGATCTTCGAGGAGAACCCGCCGGACAGCTTCAAGGGCATCGACATCATGCGGGCCGTGCGCAGCTTCGACCCCTGTCTGCCCTGCGGCGTGCACATGTACGTCGGCGACGGGCGGACCGTGCAGCAGATGCACGTGCCCACCGGCCTGAGCGGACTCACCGCATGACGGCCGAACAGACCGGCCGGCGCGTCCAGGAGACCCTGGACCGGCTCGACCGGATCGGCGGCGACGGGGCGGCCCAGCAGGCCGGCGAACAACTGGTGCGCGACCTCATGGACTTCTACCACGACGGCCTCGCCCGGATCGTCGGCGCGCTGCCCGCGCCCGCCCTCGCCGCGCTGCTGGACGACCCGGCCGTCGCCGCCCTGCTCGTCCTGCACGACCTGCACCCCGAGGACACCACCGCCCGGATCCACCGGGCGCTCGCCGCACTGCCCGGGACGGTCGAGGCGGCCGGCTTCGACCCCGCCACCGGCACCGCCCGGCTGCGCCGCACCGGCGGCGGCTGCGGCTGCTCCGAGGAGGACATCGAGGCCCAGCTCGCCTGCCACGCCCCCGAGGTGACCACCCTGGTGTTCGAGAGCGCCCCCCGGCTGCTGCAGATCGGCACCCGCCCGGGCGAGCCGGCCGAGGCCGCCCGGTGAGCGCCCGCCGACTCGCCCGCCCCGGCACCGCCCTGCTGCACCGGCTGCGCGAGCCCGTACCGCCGCAGCCCGAGCGCTGCGCCTTCTGCGGCCAGGGCGTCCCCGCGTCCCACCGGCACCTGGTGGACACCGAGGAGCAGAACCTCACCTGCGTCTGCACCGCCTGCGCGCTGCTGTTCCGCCGGCCCGGCGCGGCCGGCGGCCGCTACCGGCACGTCCCCGACCGCCACCTCACCGACCCCGACCCCGGTCACCGGATCGACGAGCGGGCCTGGGCGGCCCTCGGCATCCCGGTCGGCACCGCCTTCCTCTTCCGCAACGCCCGCCAGGAGCGGCTCGTGCTGCTCTACCCCGGCCCCGGCGGGGCCACCGAGAGCGAACCGGACGAGGCCGCCTGGCAGGCCGCCCTCGGCGGCAGCCGGCTCGCCGCCGTCCTGGAACCCGACGTGGAGGCGCTGCTGCTGCGCCGCACCGACGCCGGGATCCACTGCCTGCTGGTGCCGATCGACACCTGCTACGAACTGGTCGGCCGGCTGCGGCGCTGCTGGAAGGGGTTCGACGGCGGGGCCGAGGCCCGGGCCGAACTCGACGCCTTCTTCGCCCGGCTCGCCGAACGCGCCCGGCCGCTGCGAGAGGACGGACCCCGGTGACCCCGCTCGCCTTCACCTGCACCGCCGTCCGCGCGGCCGAGCACGCCGCCGGGCCCACCCTGCTGTTCCGGCTGCGGATCACCGCGCCGCCCGGGGCCCGGGTGCACGCCCTGGCCCTGCGCTGCCAACTGCGCATCGAGCCCGCCCGGCGCGGCTACGCCGAGGCGGAGGCCGGCCGGCTCGCCGACCTGTTCGGCGAGCGCGCGCGCTGGGGCACCACCCTCCACCCCGTGGAGTTCGCCCAGGTGCCGCTGATGGTCCCCGGCTTCACCGGCGAGACCGAGCTCGACCTGCCCGTCCCCTGCACCTACGACCAGGACGTCGCCGCCGCCCGCTACCTCAGGGCCCTGGACGACGGCGAGGTCCCGCTGCTGCTGCTGTTCTCCGGCACCGCCTTCGCCGGCCCCGGCGGCTTCCAGGTCTCCCCGGTGCCCTGGGACCGGGAGGCCACCGTGCGGATGCCGGTACGGGTGTGGCGCGAGGCGATCGACCGGCACTTCCCCGGCTGCGGCTGGCTGCGGCTGCCCGAGGACCTGATGGACGCGCTGCTCGCCTACCGCTCGCGCCGCGCCCTGCCGTCCTGGGAGGCGACCGTGCGCGCGCTGCTGGCCGGCGCCGAGGTCGGGGAGGCGGCCCGGTGACCGCCCCCGGCCCCGCCTTCACCCCCGAGATCGAGGCCAGGTTCGCCCAGGCCCGGCAGATCGCCGACGCCGTGCTGTTCGAGGGCTACGTGCTCTACCCCTACCGGGCCTCCGCGGCGAAGAACCGACTGCGCTGGCAGTTCGGCGTGCTCGTCCCGCCGGGCTACGGCGCGGACAGCGGCGAGCACTTCCACCAGCGCACCGAATGCCTGATGGAGCCGCGCCCCGGCGACCGGCTGGCCGTCGAGCTGCGCTTCCTGCGGGCCCGGCGGCGCACCGTCGAACGCGCCCTGCCCCGCGGCGGCTACGAGGAGACCGCCGAACTGGAGCTCGCCGACCGGGTCCTGGTGCCGTGGGACGAGGGCGTCGAGGAACGCGTCGAGCTCGTGGTGCCGGTCGGGGAACTGGCGGGCGAGGTGGTGCGGCCCTTCCACCTCCCGGCCGGCCGGGAGGTGGAGGTGCTGCGCGCGGACGGCGCCGTCGCCGGGCGGCTGCTGCGCCGCTGGGAGCGCACCGACGGCCTGCTCCGGCTGACCGCCCGTGACGTGCCCGGTCCCTACCCGGTGCGGCTGCTGACCGCCGTGGTGGAGAACACCACCGACTGGGCGCCGCGGCCGGAGGACGGGCGGGACACCGCGCTGGCGCGCTCGCTGGTCTCGGCGCACCTGCTGCTGGGGCTCGACCACGGCGCCTTCCTGTCGCCGACCGACCCGCCCGAGTGGGCGCGGGCCGCCGCCGGGCAGTGCCGCAACGAGCACACCTGGCCGGTGCTGGCGGGCCCGCCCGGCCGCGACCGGGTGGTGCTCTCCTCGCCGATCATCCTGGAGGACCACCCCGCCATCGCCCCCGAAAGCCCCGGCGCGCTCTACGACGCCACCGAGATCGACGAGATCCTCGCCCTGCGCACCGCCGCCCTGACCGACCGCGAGAAGCGTGAGGCCCGGGGCACCGACGAGCGGGCCGGCGCGGTGATCGACCTCGCCGACTCGATGCCCCCGGAGGTGCTGGAGCGGCTGCACGGCGCCGTCCGGGGCCTGCGCGGGATCACCGGCAACGCGCCCGGGCAGCCCTGGTGGGACCCGGGCGACGATCCGGAGGTCGACCCGGACCGCGACCGGGTCCTGGTCGACGGCCGCGAGGTCGGCGCCGGAAGCCGGGTCCTGCTGCGGCCGGGACGGCGGCGCACCGACGCCCAGGACCTCTTCCTGGCCGGGCGCACCGCCGTGGTCGAGGCCGTGCTGCACGACGTCGACGGCTCGGTGCACCTGGCGGTCACCCTGGAGGACGACCCGGGCGCGGACCTGTGGCGCGCCCAGGGCCGCTACCGGTACTTCCAGCCCGACGAGATCACCCCGCTGGAGGCGCCGTGACGCGGTCAAGGGTGCTGGTCGCCGGGGTGGGCAACATCTTCCTCGGTGACGACGGCTTCGGGGTGGAGACCGTGCGGCGGCTGCGCGAGCACCCGCTGCCGGCCGGCGTCGAACTGCTCGACGTCGGCGTGCGCGGGGTCCATCTGGCCTACCAACTCCTCGACGGCTACCGGATGCTGGTGCTCGTCGACGCCACCGCCCGCGGTGGCGAGCCGGGCACGGTGTACCTCGTCGAGGCGGACGCCGGGCCGGTGGAGGCGCCCGTCCTGGACGGGCACCGGATGGGCCCGGACGCCGTGCTCGCGCTGCTCGGCACACTCGCCGCGGGAACGGGCGGATCCCCGCCCGACCGGGTCCTCGTGGTGGGCTGCGAGCCGCAGTCGCTGGAGGAGGGGATCGGACTGAGCGCACCGGTGGCCGCCGCCGTCGAGGAGGCGGTCCGGCTGGTCCTGCGGACCGTCGGTGCGCCGGAGCTGACCGAGAGAGAGGTCTCACCGTCATGAGGAAGCTGCTGTGCGCGGCCGTGCTGGCCGCCGTCGTGGCCCTGGTCGTGCAGAACCTGGACGACCTGAAGCGCTATCTGCGCATCCGCCGGATGTGAACGGCGCGTTGGTGCGTCCGGCGTAGTCCCGGGCGCGGGGGGGGCGCGGCGGCGGGCCCCAGCCGCCCCCCCGGCCAGGAATGGGGCCGGTTGCCACCCCGCCCGGAACCGGGCCCCAGCCCCCGATGTAGATCGCGACGGCCCGGGTCGAAC
>NZ_JBHYUU010000085.1:0-33345 GCF_042749955.1 Kitasatospora sp. NPDC059462
GCCCGGGCGCGGGCCTCGCGCTCGGCGCGGGCGGCCCGGTCCAGCTGCTCGGCCCGGCCGGCCAGGGCCCGGACCCGCTCCTCGTGGGTGCGCACCGCCAGGCGTGCCTCCAGTTCGGTCTGCCGGGCGGCGGTGGCGGCCGCGGCCAGCCGCTGCTGTTCGGCGACGTCCGGCTCGTCCGGCCCGTCGGCGGCGCTCTCCTCGGCGACGGCCAGCCGCTCGGCCAGTTCCTCGGCGGTGTCGAGCAGTCGGGCCAGCCCGTCCTCGGCGCGGCGGGCGGCGGCGGTCAGCCGCTCGGCCTCGCCGGCGGCGGCCCGGGACTGTCCGCCCAGCCGGCCCAGGGTGCCCGCCACCTCGGCCCGCTCGCGTTCCAGCTGCCTCCGCCGGACGGCGAGTTGCTCCAGTTCGGCGGCCGACTCCCGGCGCTCTTCGGTGAGTTCGGCCAGGTGCCGGGCCGACTCGGCGCAGCGGACGTCGAGTTCGGTGATCGCCCGGGCGGTCTCGTCCACCGCGGCCTGCGTCTCCAGCAGGCTGGGGGCGGCGCCGGAGCCGCCGTGCGCGAACCCGGCGCCGAGCCGGTCGCCGTCGGCGGTGACGGCGCTCAGCGCGGGGTGCGCGGCGACCAGGGCGAGGGCCCGGTCGAGGGTGTCCACCACCACGACGCCGTGCAGCAGCCGGGCGACGGCGGCCCGCAGGGTGTCCGGCCCGTCGACGAGTTCGGCGGCCCAGCGGGCGCCGGGCGGCAACTCCCCCGCCGCACCGGCCGGTTCGGGGGCGCCGGCGATCAGCAGGGCGGCCCGGCCGGCGTCCTCCTTGCGCAGCAGCCGCAGCGCCTCGGCGGCGGTCCGGGGCGAGTCGACGGCCACCGCGTCGGCGGCGGCGCCGAGGGCGGCGGCGACGGCGCTCTCGTGACCGGGGGCGATGCGCAGCAGCGCGGCGGCCGGGCCGAGCAGCCCGGTCAGCCGCTCCCCGGCGGCGAGCAGCGCGCCGCTGCCGTCCTTGCGGCGCAGCCCGAGCGCCAGCGCCTCGTGCCGGGCGGTCAGCGCGGCCCGCTCGCGCTCGGCGGCGCCGGCGGCCTCGCGCGCGGCGGTGAGCCGCTGCTCGACGGCGGCGAGGCGTTCCCGGGCGCTCTCGTGCGCGGTGTCGGCCCGCTCGCCGTCCCCGGTGCCGGCCTCGACCAGGGCCCGCAGCTCCTCGTACTCCTGCCGGGCGGCCCCGGCGCGTTGCAGCGCCTCGTCGCGGGCCTCGGCGAGCCGGCCGATCTCGGCCTCGGCGGCGGCGGCCTCGGAGCGGGCGGCGGCGGCCTGCCCCTGGAGCCGGGCCAGCCCCTCGCGGCGGTCGGCGATGGCCCGGGCGGCGCCCTTGAGCCGGCGCTCCTCGGCGGCGAGGGCGCGTTCCAGTCCGCCCTTGGCCTCGACGGCCTCGTCGAGCGCCTCCTCGGCCTGCTCCAGGGCGGCGGAGAGCGCGGCCTCCTCCTCGCGGACCCGCCCGGCCTCGCGCTCCAGGTCCTCCGGGTCCCGGCCGCGCCGCTCCTCGGCCTGCCCGCCGGCGGCGGCGTGCCGGGCGGCGGCCTCGGCCAGCCCGACGGTGCCGCGGGTGCGCTCGGCCAGCGCGGAGAGCCGGTACCAGGTCTGCCGGGCCGCTTCCAGGCCGGGGCCGAGCTGCTGGACCTGCGCCTCCAGCACGGCTTCGCGCCCGATCGCCCGCCCGAGCTCCTGCTCGACGGTGGAGCGGCGCAGCCGCAGCGCCAGTTCGTCGGCGATCTCCGCCTCGACGGCGGTGCGCAGCGCGAGCAGGTCGTCGGCGAGCAGCCGCAGCCGGGCGTCGCGCAGGTCGGCCTGGATGCCGGCGGCGCGCCGGGCGATCCGGGCCTGCCGGCCGAGCGGGCCGAGCTGGCGGCGCAGCTCGGCCACCAGGTCCTGGACGCGGTTGAGGTTGACCTGCATCGCGTCCAGCTTGCGCAGCGCCTTCTCCTTGCGCTTGCGGTGCTTGAGGACGCCGGCCGCCTCCTCGATGAAGGCCCGGCGGCCCATCGGGTCGGCGTGCAGGACGGAGTCGAGCTGCCCCTGGCCGACGATGACGTGCATCTCGCGGCCGATGCCGGAGTCGGAGAGCAGTTCCTGGATGTCGAGCAGGCGGCAGGTGTCGCCGTTGAGCGCGTACTCGCTGCCGCCGTTGCGGAACATCGTCCGGGTGATGGTCACCTCGGAGTACTCGATCGGCAGGGCGCCGTCGGTGTTGTCGATGGTGAGGCTGACCTCGGCGCGGCCGAGCGGGGCGCGCCCGCTGGTCCCGGCGAAGATGACGTCCTCCATCTTGCCGCCGCGCAGCGACTTGGCGCCCTGCTCCCCCATCACCCAGGAGAGCGCGTCGACCACGTTGGACTTGCCGGATCCGTTGGGTCCGACGACGCAGGTGATCCCGGGTTCGAAGCGCAGGGTGGTGGCGGAGGCGAAGGACTTGAACCCGCGCAGCGTCAGACTCTTCAGATGCACGCGCCGGTCTCCTCACCTCGCTCACCAGGGGCTCCAGCGGCGACTGTATCCCCCGGCGGCCCGGCCACCCGCCCCCGGACACGACGAAGGGACGCCACACGGGGCGTCCCTTGCAAGCTGCGTCCCTTTCGGGGCGGCTCAGTGCACAGCGGCGTCGATCGAGGGGATCGGGCGGGACTCAGGTGAGAGCCGGCTCCCGCTGATCCAGATCGATGCTGTTGAGCAGCGAGTGCTCGCCAGCGACAGCGGTGAGTGCGTCGTTCTCAGCCTGCATCCTGAGGAGCTCGGCTTCGAGGTCCTGGACGCGCTGCTGCAGCCGTCGCATCTCGGAGAGCATTCGCGGGTCGGGGCCGCCGACGTACCCGAGAAGCGCCTTTGCCATGATGAATGGTCCTCCACGCTGAGTGACCGAACCGGAACGGTACAGGTCTAGGGGGAAGGGGGACGCACGCGCGGCGCGCACCGGCAGTGCTGGCTGGGCACTACGGCACAACCACCATGAGCTGGGCTCACGGGGGCGTGCGCCTACCGGAATGACGCGGTCGTGTGCGCGGGCTTCCAGCGTCTCACCAAAGACGGTACGGGTCAACACGATCACCGCACGCTACCGCGCCCCTGTCACCTGCCTGGCGGTGTCGTCACGCCGGGCGGCCGCGAAGGGGGTCCACCACCTGCTCGTGGATCATCGTTCGATGCGGAGTCAACCACGAGTCTGCCCGGATGGCAACCGTACGACACCGCCGGTTGCCGATCGTTTTCCGGCGGCCCTCCCGCGGCCCGCCGAACGGGGGCGGTCAGCGGATCGCGAAGCTCTCGTAGCCGGACCCGACGGCGGTCCAGATCTCGGTCACCCCGGTGACCCGGCCCGGTGTGTCCGGGCCCCTGAGCAGGGCGAGCAGCTGCTCGCAGTCCGGGGCGAGGCCCTCCGCCACCACCTGCACCCGGCCGTCGCCGAGGTTGCTCGCGTAGCCGGTCAGGCCGATCTCCAGCGCGCGCGCCCTGGTCCACCAGCGGAAGCCGACCTGCTGGACCTTGCCGCGCACCCAGGCGGTGACCCGGACCGGTTCGTCACTGTGGGCGTCGCGACCGTGCATGCCCACGACCCTATCCGCCCCGGCGGCGGCGCGCGTCACGGGCCGGCGGGGCCCTCCACCGTCCAGCCCGGGCTGCGGATCTCGGCCCGCAGCTCCGTGCCGCGCCCCGCCTCGCCGCAGGTCCGGCAGACCCAGGCCGGGTCGTACGGGTGCGGCGGGTGCCCCTCGGGCGCGTGCTCGAAGACCACCGGCGCCTCGGGCAGCACCCAGCGGTCGCCCCAGGCCAGCAGGGCCTGGACGAGCGGCGCGAGGTCGCGGCCGGCCTCGGTCAGGTGGTACTCGTACCGCGGCGGCCGCTCGCTGTAGGCCCGCCGCTCGACCACGCCCGACTCCTCCAGCGCCCGCAGCCGGGCGGTGAGCCGGTCCCGGGGCGCCCCGGTGTTGCGGGCGATCCGGTCGAAGCGGTGGTTGCCGTAGAACAGCTCCCGCACCGCGAGCAGCGCCCACTTCTCCCCCACCACGTGCAGCGCGGCGGCGATCGAGCACGGCCGCCCGGGCAGGACGGGCGCGGTGGGCGGGGCGGGACGCGGGTCGGAGGTCACGGACGACAGCCTGCCACACAGGGTTGGGTTCTCGAACCCTTGCGCCCGGACGCCGCGTGCGCAACGGGCCCGGACACGGCGCGGCCCCCGCCGGTCGCCCGGCGGGGGCCTCGGGCCGGTCGTCGCCCCGGCCCGGGGAGGGGTCAGAACCCTCCGCCGAAGTCGCCTCCGCCACCGAAGTCCCCGCCACCGCCGAAGTCCCCGCCGTCGAAGCCGCCGCCGAAGTCGGAGGAGTTGAAGTCGGCGCCGGAGAAGTCGCCGCCGTCGTAGCCGGCGCCCGCGTCGAGCGGGCCGGCCGCGTACGCCGGGGTGGCCATCATCGAGCCGAGCATGGTGCCGACCAGCAGACCGGGCAGCAGACCGCCGCCGCCGAAGCCGCCGAAGTAGCCGCCCGCCCAGGGGCCGTACGCCGGGCCCGCGTTCCAGTACGGCTGCGGGCCGTGCGCGGTCGGGACGGTCCGGATGTCCGGGTCCTGGCCGGCCGCCAGCCGGTCCGCGTCGGCCCGGCAGACCGGGACGGCGCGGGCGGCGCCGCCCGCCGGGGACCACTCGGCGTCCAGCACCGACGGACCGTGCCGCGGGTCGAAGAAGCACGGCGGCCGGCGGTCCGGCAGCGCGCGCTTCTCCCGCCGGGCCGCCAGGGTGGCCAGCGCGAACCGGCCGTCCTCCAGCGCCTCGGTGACCGGCTTGACGTCCTCCGGCCCCGCGGCCGCGTCCATCAGCCGCTTGGCCTTCTCGTACGAGTCCAGGGCGTGGGTGTAGTCGGCGCGCTGCACGTCGTCGGCGTCCGGCGCGGACGGGACGAAGTCCAGCCGGTCCAGTTCCTCGCCGTAGGCGGTGATGTCCTCGTCGACGACCTGGCGCAGCTGCGCCAGCTCGGCCCGGCGCTGCTCCTCCTTCTTGTTCCTGGCCCGGCGGAACAGCAGGAAGACGCCGGTGCCGGCGAGCGCCAGCAGGGCCAGCGGGACGACCACCGCGGCGGTCGAGACGCCGCCCTTGTCGCTGTTCACCGCGTGCCCCTTGATCTGCGGGGCGGCGGTGTCGACGAAGTCGTTCAGGGTGGCGTCGATATCGCCGGGGTGGGACCGGAAAGACGCGCCGGCGATCCGCTCGGCGCTCGCGCTGGGCAGCGCGGCCTTGTCCGAGCGGGCCTGGAACTGGTCGCCGCGCCAGATCGCGTAGGTGCCGGTGACGCCGACCTTGGTGCGCAGGTCCTCGAAGACGGTCCTGGCGCCGTACGGGTCGGCGGCCGGGACGACCGCCACGAAGATCGGCTTGTCGGCCTTGCGGATCTTCTCGGTCAGGGCGTCGGCCTGGCTCCGGCCGAACCGGTCCGCCATCGCCGGGTCAACGTACACCCGGCCCTGCTTCAGCGCGGCGGCCGCGTCGTCGAGACCGCCCGCCGCCGAGGCCGTCGGCGCCAGCAGGAGCAGCAGCCCGAGCAGCGCCGCCACCAGGGCCAGCGGCCCGGCGCCCCGGGAACGTCGTCGTGCAAGGGTTCTCATGCCTCGACGCTACCCCGAGCGGCCCCCGGACAGGGCATACCGGTCGGGCACGGCCCGGGCGGGCACCCCCACCGTCCGCCGGGGTGGGCCCCCTTCTGCGGGATGATCTTCCGCCCCGCCGCCCCCGAGACGTCCCCGGGGCGGGAACCCGCCCGGCGGCCCGCACGTACCTCCCGGCGGACACCGGGGCGCTCCGGCCACCTGGGCGGGCGTGCCGACCGTACCCCGTGACCGGGCACACTGGTGCCGGTACCGCCGGCCATGACCGTCTCCCGACCGTCCGGCCCCACCCCCCCTGATCGGAGCTCCGCGTGTTGATCGGCCTCGTCACCGCTGTGGCGGCCTCCGCCTGCTACGGCACCGGTTCGGTGCTGCAGGCCGTCGGTTCCCGGCGCTCCGCCCGTGAGGAGGCCGCCAAGGGCGGTGGCTCCGCCGGCACCACCGCGCACGGCGGGCCCAGCCTCGCCTCCACCGCCAAGGCCGCCGTGACCTGGGAGTTCATCCTCGGCACCGTGCTGGACTTCATCGGCTTCGGGCTCGGCGCGCTGGCCGCCCGGCTGCTGCCGCTGTTCCTCTCCCAGACGATCATCAGCGCCAACCTGGTGATCACTGCGGTGCTCTCGATCAAGCTGCTCGGCATCCGGCTCAAGCAGTTGGAGTGGGCCTCGATCGGCGTGCTCTGCTCCGCGCTGGTGCTGCTCGCGGTCTCCGCCGGGCCGGAGGGCGGCCACCACGCCGCGATGGCCTTCCACTGGTGGCTGCTGGCGATCACCACGGTGCTGCTGGTCGGCGGCGGCCTGCTGGTGCGCCGGATGGGCGCCAACGGCGCGATCGTGGCCGGTCTGCTCTCCGGTCTCGGCTTCGGCGCGCTCGGCGTCGGCGTGCGCATCCTCAACGGCATCGAGCCGTTCGACCTCGCCCGGCTGCTCTCCGACCCGGCCCTGTACGCGATCCTGGTCGGCGGCATCGGCGGCATGTACGTGCACACCGTGGCCCTGCAGATCGGCTCGGTCAACGGCGCCACCGCCGCCCTGGTGGTCGGCGAGACGGTGCTGCCCGGCGCGGTCGGCGTGCTGTGGCTCGGCGACTCCTCCAAGGCCGGCCTGGGCTGGCTCGGCGTGGCCGGCTTCCTGATCGCGGTGGTCGCGGCGGTCGGCGTCGCCTACTTCGGCCAGGACACCCACGGCGGGCTGCCGGAGGCCGCCCCGGCCGAACCGGAACTCGCCAAGGGCTGAGGGGCGGGTCAGCGCACCCGCGGGGGGCGCTGGCAGCGGGGGCAGAAGTAGCTGGACCGGTTCATCCAGGCGGCCCGCCGCAGCGCGGTGCCGCAGCGCCGGCAGGGCTCGTGCTCCCGGCCGTAGGCGTCCAGGTCGCGGGAGAAGTAGCCGCTCTCGCCGTTCACGTTGACGTACAGGCTGTCGAAGCTGGTGCCGCCGACAGCCAGCGCCGCCGTCATCACGTCCCGGGCGTTGGCCAGCAGCAGCAACGCCTGGGGGCGGGTGAGCGTCGCGGTCGGCCGGTCGTAGTGCAGCCGGGAGCGCCACAGCGCCTCGTCGGCGTAGATGTTGCCGACCCCGCTGATCAGCGTCTGGTCCAGCAGCGCCCGCTTGACCGTGGTGCGCCGGGCCCGCAGCGCCGCCACGAAGGCGGCGTCGTCGAAGCGGGGGTCGAGGGGGTCGCGGGCGATGTGCGCGATGGAGAGCGGGGTGCCCTCCGGATCGCCGTCCTCGGCCTCCTCGACCGCCAGCCCGCCGAAGGTCCGCTGGTCGACGAAGCGCAGCTCGCGCCCGCCGTCGGTGAACCGCAGCCGCACCCGCAGGTGCGTCTCGTCCGGCACGGCGGGGTCCTGGACGAGCAGCTGGCCGCTCATCCCGAGGTGGCCGATCAGCGAGAAGCCCTCGCCCGCCCCCGACAGCGGCACCCAGAGGTACTTGCCGCGGCGCTGCGCCGCGCCGAGGGTGGTGCCGGTGAGCCGGGCCGTGAAGTCCGCGGCGCCGGCCGGCTGGCGGCGCACCGCACGCGGGTGCAGCACCTCGACGCCGGCGACGGTGCGCCCGGCGACCCAGTTCGCCAGACCGCGGCGGACGACCTCGACCTCGGGAAGTTCGGGCACGGGAAGAACGCCTCCAGCGGAACGGACTCGGCTCTGCAGGAGGAAGGCTACTGCGTGCTCAGGCGCCGCTCGGCAGGCGGTCGGCGTACTTCTCCCTGATCGCCCGCCAGGCGCTCTCGGCGGCCTTCTGCTCGGCTTCCTTCTTCGAGCGGCCGACGCCGCTGCCGAAGTCCTCGCCGGCCACCCGGGCCGCGGCGGTGAAGGTCTTCTCGTGGTCCGGACCGGACTCCTCGACCACGTACTCCGGCACTCCGATGCCCACCGAGGCGGTGAGCTCCTGGAGGCTGGTCTTCCAGTCCAGGCCGGCGCCCAGCTGAGAGGATTCCTCGATCAGCGGGTCGAACAGCCGGTGGACGAACTCGGTGGCGGCGTCCAGGCCGCGGTCGAGGTAGACGGCCCCGATGACCGCCTCGACCGTGTCGGCGAGGATCGACGACTTGTCGCGGCCGCCGGTGCCCTCCTCGCCCTTGCCGAGCCGGATGAACGCGCCCAGTTCCAGGCCGCGGCCGACGTCGGCGAGCGCGCGCGAGTTGACCACCGCGGCGCGCAGCTTGGCGAGCGTGCCCTCCGGGACGTCCGGGTGGACGCGGTAGAGGGTGTCGGTCACCACCAGGCCCAGCACCGAGTCGCCGAGGAACTCCAGGCGCTCGTTGGTGGGCAGACCACCGTTCTCGTACGCGTACGAGCGGTGGGTCAGGGCACGTACCAGAAGGGCGCGCTCGAGCGTGTACCCGAGGCGCCCTTCCAGGACGTCGTATTCGGTCGAAGCCGGCCCGCCGGCCTTGCCACCGCCCGAAGGAGTCTTCGGAGCCGCGGCCGCCTTGCGGGAGGAGTTACCGTCCGACATCGATCCGTGCACCCCGCCGATCAGACCGAGAGGACCTGGCGACGGTTGTACGTGCCGCAGCTCGGGCACGCGATGTGCGAGAGCTTCGGCTCGTGGCAGCGGTCGCACGCCACGAGGGCCGGGGCAACGGCCTTCCAGTTGGACCGGCGGTGGCGCGTGTTGCTGCGCGACATCTTCCGCTTCGGAACAGCCACGGCTACTTCTCCTGGTTCTCGGCGAGACCCTCACGGGTGTCGCTGTACTTGATTCCGTCACCCTCGTCGCCGTGGGCGGCGGAGAGTCCCTGCAGAGCCGCCCACCGGGGGTCGGCGGCGTCGTGGTGGTGCGCCGGGTCGTCGCTCAGGCGCGCTCCGCACTCGGAGCACAGGCCCAGGCAGTCTTCCTGGCACACCGGCTGCAGCGGCAGTGCGAGCACCACCGCGTCACGCAGCACCGGCTGGAGGTCGAAGAAGTCGCCCTCCAGGCGGTAAGTCTCTTCCTCCGAGTCCTCTTCGAGGTCCTCGGCCCCGGCGGTCCGGGCGCGGTGGCGCTCGTCGGACTCCGGGTAGTAGTACAGCTCCTGGAAGTCCACGTCGAGGTCGAACTCGACGGGCTCCAGGCACCGGACGCACTCGCCCTCGACCCGGGTCTCGGCGGTGCCGGTGACCAGCACGCCCTCGACCACGGACTCCAGGCGGAGCTCCAGCGCGATCTCGCTCTTCTCCGGGACGCCGATCACGTCGATGATCCCGAGGCCCTCGGGGGCCTCCAGGGTCCGGGTCACCCTGCGCAGCGCACCCGGACGACGGCCCAGCTCGTGCGTGTCGAACACGAGGGGGTCGCGGTGGTCGAGGCGGTTCAAGGTGTCCTGACTTCCTGGGGGGTACCGGTGCGCGGCGCTGCTCGTCGGGGGATGCGCGGGCAGACCGACGGCCCGACACGGAGAGGCCGGAGTGGTCAGACTACCCGAGTCTCCCGCCAGGCCCAACTTCGTGCCCCGGGCCTACCGGCCGCCGAGCTCCCGCAGCCGGGTCATGTCGATCATGCTGGTGTCGAAGAAGCTGGTCTCGTCCAGCCCCGCCTGGGCCTGCTGCGGCACGGGCGCCGGCGGGTTGGCGGGCGGCTGCGGGTAGCCGTAGCCGCCGCCGTACTGCTGCTGCTGCTGCTCCTGGTAGCCCTGCTGCTGGGGCGGGTAGCCGTAGCCGGGCTGCGGCTCCGGCTGCTGCCCGTGCTGCTGCCCGTGCTGCTGGTAGCCGTACTGCGCGGCCCCGTACGGGTCCGCGGCCTGGCCGCCGGCCGGGTCGAAGCCGCCGCCGTACACCTCGGCGTACTGGGCGCCGCCCTGCTGCGCGGCCGCGTACTGGTCCGCCCCGGGCGCCTGCCAGCCGGCCGCGGCCGGGGTCTGCTCCGGCCAGGTCTGCTGCTGCGGCACCTCCTCGCGGTACCAGGCCAGCTCGCTGCCGTCGGCGTCCGCGGCGAAGCCGGCGGCGACCGCCTCGGCCCGCTCCTTGGCCTGCTGCGCCTCGTCGGCGGCGGCCAGGTAGGCGCCGAGCTCGTCGATCGGCCGCTTGCCGGTCAGCTTGTCCCGGCCCTTGCCGACCGCCTCCAGGGTGGCGCTGAGCACGTTCTCCAGGGTGGCGAGCTTCACATCGACGTACTCGTCGACCTCGGGGCTCGGGCTGATCCGCTGCGGCTGGAACTCCTCGCCGTCGGTCTCGCCCTCGTACTCGGTCTCGAAGACGCTGGAGTCGCCGCGCAGCTTGGTGCGGCCGCGGCCGACGGCGCCGAGCGTCTTGGTGAGCACGACCTCGAAGTTGGCGAGCTTGCTGTCGACGTAGTCGTCGGCCTCGGCGCGCTTGGTGTCGATCTCGGCGCGCGCCTCGGCGAGGATCCGGTCCGCCTCGGCCTGGGCGCGGCGGACCACCTCGGTGTCGGAGATCAGCGAGCCGCGCTCGGCGTGCGCGCCCTGGATGATCCGGTCGGCCTCGGCCTGGGCGTCCGCGACCACCGACTCGTGGTCGGCCATCACCGACTGGGCCTGGGCCAGCTCGGCGGGCAGGGCCGCCCGCAGCTCCTGCAGCAGTCCGACCAACTCGGCACGGTTCACCACGCAGGAGGCCGACATGGGCATCGAGCGGGCGTTCTCGACGGCCGCCACGATCTCGTCGACCTTGTTCTGCACGTCCACGGGGCTTCGTCTTTCCGTGTGCCGCCGAGGTCCGGCGGAGGCAGCGCCCGGCGCGGTGGACGTCACCGCAGGGCAGGAATACAGACTGTACGGCCACTGCCGGGCGAGGTCACAACGCCCGGACACGGCCGACTTCCCACTCCTCGGGCAAACCGTGACGAACCAGCAGAAACGGACGTCCGGTCACGCCCCTACTGCTGGGCCCGCCGTTCGGCGATCCGCTCGACCAGCCGCCGGTGGACCGTCTCCGGCAGCAGGTGCGAGACGTCGCCGCCGTACGAGGCGACCTCCTTGACCAGCGTCGAGGAGAGGAAGCTGTACGTCGGCGAGGTCGGCACGAACAACGTCTCCACGCCGGTCAGGCCGTGGTTCATCTGCGCCATCTGCAGCTCGTAGTCGAAGTCGCTGACCGCGCGCAGGCCCTTGATGATCGCCGGGATGTTCCGCTCGCGGCAGAAGTCCACCAGCAGGCCCTGGTACGACTCGACCACCAGGTTCCCGTACTGGGAGGTGGTCTCCTCGATCAGCGCGATCCGCTCCTCGGTGGTGAACATGCCCTGCTTGTTGCGGTTGATCGCCACCACGACGTGCACCACGTCGTACAGCTTCGAGGCCCGCTCGATGATGTCGAGGTGACCGTTGGTGATCGGGTCGAAGGACCCGGGGCAGACGGCGCGGCGCATGGCGTGTGTGCTCCCTCGTGGGGTGACGGAATCCTGCGGGCCCGGGCCCGCTAGGGGTGGTGGCGGGTCCCGGCGGCGGCGCGACCGTACCAGAGCGTGCCCTCGCCGTAGCGGCGCGAGCGCAGCACCTCGAAGCCCTCCGGCCAGCCGAACTCGCCGCCGCGGGTGCTGCGCTCCACGGTGACGAGTGCGTCCTCCGCGAGCCAGCCCCCGGCTGACAGTGTGATCAGCATCTCGCGCACCTCATCGTCGGTGACCACGTACGGCGGGTCGAGGAAGACCAGGTCGTACGGGGCCTCCGGAGCGGGCCCGGCGATCACCTTCTCCGCCCTGGCGGCCTTCACCAGCGCGCCCGGCAGGCCGATCGACCGGACGTTCTCCCGGATCACCCGGGCCGCCTGGGCGTCCGCCTCGACCAGCAGCACGTGCCCGGCCCCGCGCGAGAGCGCCTCCAGGCCGACCGCGCCCGATCCGCCGAACAGGTCCAGCATCCGGGCGCCGTGCAGGGTGGTGCCGCGCAGCGCCTCCAGGGTGGAGAACATCGCCTCGCGGGCCTTGTCGGAGGTCGGGCGGGTGCCCCGGCCGGGCGGTACGGCCAGCCGGCGGCCGCCGGCCGCCCCGGCGATCACGCGGGTCATGGTGGTGGGAGGTCCTTTCGTCGCTGCCCGACCACGCTATACGGCCGTGGCCCCCGCCGGTCCGTCCGGCGGGGGCCACGCTCGCGCACTCAGGTGATCAGACGGCCTCGGAGTCCGCCGGCCGGGCCGGGACGGCCGCGCCGAGCAGCGACGGCGAGGCGTAGCGGGACCAGGAGAGGCAGCCGTCGGGCGGGCAGTACTCGGGGCGGCGCGGGTCGTGGCCGAGCTCGCGCAGCTTGGTGCGGACGGAGTCGGGCGTGCGGCCGAAGCGGGCGGCGATCCGGGCGACGGTCTCGCCCTCGTGGAAGCGCCGGACCAGCTCCTCCTCGTGCTGCGGCACCCAGGGGGCGCCGTGGCCGGGGTAGAGCTCGCGCAGCACGTCGCGGTCGGGGATGGGCTCGGAGACGTCGGCGACGATCGCCAGGGCCCGGAGCGCGCGGTTGAGCGCGATCCGCAGCGAGGCGACGTCCTCGACCGGCAGCCGCAGCTTGCCGGAGGCGAGCGGGTCCGCCGCCGCCCCCTCGCGCCAGCCGG
Source organism: Kitasatospora sp. NPDC059462 (assembly GCF_042749955.1). Classification (NCBI taxonomy): domain Bacteria; kingdom Bacillati; phylum Actinomycetota; class Actinomycetes; order Kitasatosporales; family Streptomycetaceae; genus Kitasatospora; species Kitasatospora sp. NPDC059462. The sequence goes on from NZ_JBHYUU010000085.1 coordinate 12,619, forward strand.
TGAGGGTGAGGGTGACCTCGCGGTCGTCGTCGCTGGCGAGTTCGATCCGGAAGACCTTGTCGCCCAGCGGGAGCTCGTTGAGATGACGGAATGCCATGGCTAAACCCCCAAGTGTCGCGCCAGGGACGCACCTTGGGGGTGCGCCCTGAACACCTTCATTCTCTCGCGGGGGTCTGACAATCCGGCCCTGCCGGGAGCGGCCTCAGCCCTTCTCCATGAAGGCCGCGCGGTCCTCGTCGAGCAGGCTCTCCAGGACGGTGCGCAGGTCCGGGTGGGCGGCGAGGTCCGGGTCCTCGGCGACCAGCCGGGTGGCCTCGGCCCGGGCGGTGACGATGACCTCCTCGTCCTCCAGCACCGAGAGCACCTTCAGCGAGGACTTCACGCCGGACTGCGCCTGGCCGAGGACGTCGCCCTCGCGGCGCTGTTCGAGGTCGATCCGGGAGAGCTGGAAGCCGTCCAGGGTGCCCGCCACCGCGTCCAGCCGGGCACGGGCGGCGCTGGCCGCCGGCATGTCGGTGACCAGCAGGCAGAGCCCGGGGGCGGAGCCCCGGCCGACCCGGCCGCGCAGCTGGTGCAGCTGGGAGACGCCGAACCGGTCCGCGTCCATGATCACCATCGCGGTGGAGTTCGGGACGTTGACGCCGACCTCGATCACCGTGGTGGCGACCAGCACGTCCACCTCGCCGGCCGCGAACCGGCGCATCACCTCGTCCTTGGCCTCCGGGGCGAGGCGTCCGTGCAGGATCTCCACCCGCAGCCCGGCCAGCGGCCCGGCGGTCAGCTTGCCGGCGGTCTCCACCACGGACAGCGGGGGCCGCCGGTCGCCCTCGGCGGCGGCGCCCTCGTCCGGGGCGTCGTCGAGCAGCTCCTCCAGGTCCCCGTCGCGGCGCTTGCGCCGCGCGCCCTTGGCGCCCTTCTGCTCCTCGGGGTCCTCGTCGCCGATCCGCGGGCAGACCACGTACGCCTGGTGGCCCTTGGCCACCTCCTCGCGGACCCGCTCCCAGGCGCGGGTCAGGAAGTTGGGCTTCTCGACGGCCGGCACCACGTGGGTGGAGATCGGCGAGCGGCCGGCCGGCAACTGGTCCAGGACGGAGGTCTCCAGATCCCCGAAGACGGTCATCGCGACCGTGCGCGGGATCGGGGTGGCCGTCATCACCAGCAGGTGCGCCGGCTGTTCGCCTTTGGCGCGCAGCGCGTCCCGCTGCTCGACGCCGAAGCGGTGCTGCTCGTCGACCACCACCAGGCCGAGGTCCTGGAACTGCACCTTGTCCTCGATCAGCGCGTGGGTGCCGATCGCGAGGCCGGCGTCCCCGCAGGCCATGTCGAGCAGCGCCTGCCGCCGGGCCGGCACGCCCATCGAGCCGGTGAGCAGCACCACCCGGGTGCCCAGGTCGGCCCCGCCGAGCATGCCGCCCTCGGCGAGGTCGCCCATCATCTCCACGATCGACCGGTGGTGCTGCTGGGCGAGCACCTCGGTGGGCGCCAGCAGCACCGCCTGCCCGCCCGCGTCGACCACGGCCAGCATGGCGCGCAGCGCGACGAGGGTCTTGCCCGAGCCGACCTCGCCCTGGAGCAGCCGGTGCATGGGGTGCTCGCTCGCCAGGTCGGCGGCGATCTCGGCGGAGACCTTCCGCTGGCCCTCGGTGAGGGTGAACGGGAGCCGGGCGTCGAAGGCGTCCAGCAGGCCGCCCGGACGGGCCTCGCGCGGCTTGGCGGGCAGCGCGGAGTCGGCCGCCCGGCGCTGGGCGAGGGCGACCTGCAGCACGAAGGCCTCGTCCCAGCGCAGCCGCTCCTGGGCGCGTTCGCGGTCGGCCTGGCTGCGCGGGCGGTGGATCAGTTCGAGCGCCTCGGGCAGCGCGATCAGCCCGTGGCGCTCGCGCAGCCCGGCCGGCAGCGGTTCGCCGACGTCGGACAGGTGCTTGGTGAGCGCCGTCTCCACGCAGAGCGAGAGCTTCCAGCTGGGCATCTGGGCGCTGGCCGGGTAGACCGGGATCAGCCGTCCGGCGAACCGGGCGGCGGCGCCGTCGCCGTCCGTCTCGTCCAGCAGCTGGTAGTCGGGGGAGGCCAGCTGGCGGGCCCGGTTGAAGACCCCGACCTTGCCCGCGAACAGGCCCTGCGTCCCCGGCCGCAGCTCCTTCTGCCGCCAGCCCTGGTTGAAGAAGACCAGCGAGAGCCGGCTGCGGCCGTCGGTGACCACCACCTCCAGGCGGTCGCCCTTGCGGCCGCGGAAGGGGATCAGGGTGACCTTCTCGATCCGGGCCAGCACGGTGACGTGCTCGTCGATCTCCAGCTCGTCCAGGCTGGTGAGCTGTCCGCGTTCGACGTAGCGCCGCGGATAGTGGTGCAGCAGGTCCCCGACCGTGCGCAGCTTGAGGCTGTCGGCGAGCACCTTGGCGGTCCGGTCGCCGACGAGCTTGGTCAGTGGTTCATCGAGAGCGCCCATCAAGGCCCCTGTTTACACCACCGGACCGACGATCCGGGCGCTCACTCCACGCCGATCAGCAGCGGCGCCGACTCCTGGCCGCCGTGGAAGACCACCGCGTCCACCTCGGGCCGGCTCTGCCGGGCGTGCGCGACGAGGCCCTCGGCGAGGCCCTCGGGGGCGCCCTCGCCGAGGATCAGGGTGACCAGTTCGCCGCCGCCGCCGAGCATCCGGTCCAGCACGCTCTCGCCGACCTCGGCCAGCCCGGCCCCGATCACCGCGACGTCCCCGTCGATCAGGCCGAGCACGTCGCCGGCCTGGCAGACCCCGGCCATGGTCCAGGACTCGCCCTCGGCGACGGCCAGTTCGGCGTACCGGGTGGCGCCGGCCGCCGAGGTCATGGCGACCACGTCCTCGTCGAAGCGCCGCCCGGCCTCGTGCACGGCGAGCGCGGCCAGGCCCTGGACCGGCGAGCGGGTGGGCAGCACGGCGATCCGCACGCCCTCCTCGCGCAACTGGTCGGCGGCGGCGCCGGCGGCGGCCCGCAGTTCGGGGTCGTTGAGCAGCAGCACCACCTCGCGGGCGGCGGCCCGGCGCACCGCGGCGGTGAGCTCGGCGCTGGCGGGCGGGCGGCCGGCGCCGGTGTGCAGGACGACCGCGCCGGCCTGTTCGCAGAGTTCGGCGAGGCCCTCGCCGGAGACCACCGAGAGCACCGCGCGGGCCGGCCGCTCGGGCTCGCCGCGGTCGTCGGCGGCGCCGGAGCGGGCGGCGGCCTCGGCGAAGTGGGTGATCCGGATCTGGTGCGGGCGCCCGGCCTCGACCCCGGCCTCGACGGCGGCGCCCGCGTCGTCGACGTGGACGTGGACGTTCCACAGGCCGTCCCCGCCGCCGACCACCAGCGAGTCGCCGAGCGCGCCGAGCCGGGTCCGCAGCGCGGGCAGCGCCTCGTCGGGCGCGTCCAGCAGGTAGATCACCTCGAACGCGGGGTGCCCGGGGCCGGGCGGCCGCACGTGCAGCTCGCAGCCCTCCGCCGGCAGCACGTCGCCCCGCAGCGCGACCGGTCCCATCGGCTGGTGGCCGGCCACCGCGTCGGCGAGCGCCCCGAGGACGGCGACCAGGCCGCGGCCGCCGGCGTCCACCACACCGTTCTCGGCGAGCACGGCGAGCTGCTCGGGGGTGTGCCGCAGCGCGTCGCGGGCGGCCCGGTGGGCGGCCTCGGCGACCTGCCCGAGGCCGTCGCCGGCCCGGCCGGCCTCCCGGGCGGCGATCCGGGCGACGGTCAGCAGGGTGCCCTCGACCGGTTCGGCGACGGCCTGGTAGGCGGCGTCGGAGGCCCGCTGGAGGGCGGCCCGCAGCTGGTCGGCGCCGCCGCCGTCGGCGAGCTTCTCGGCGGCGCCGCGCAGCCACTGGGCGAGGATCACCCCGGAGTTGCCGCGGGCGCCGACCAGGGCGCCGCGGGCCATCGCCCGGGCGGCCTCGGCCAGGCCGGGCGCCGGGCCGGGGCCCTGGCCCGCGAACCGGCCCTCCACCTCGGCGGCGGCCGATTCCACGGTCAGGTACAGATTGGTGCCGGTGTCGCCGTCCGGGACGGGGTAGACGTTGAGTGCGTCGATCTCCTCGCGGGCCTGGCCGAGCGCGCGCAGCGCCAACTGGCACCAGCTGCGCACGGCCGGGGCGTCGAGCGTGTGCAGCACCAGGTCTCCTCCGGAGTGGGACGCCGTGATGGCCTGAGGGTGAACGGCGAGGGGTGGTACCGGCAGGTTAGCGGGGGCCGGGAGGGGGCGGCGGAACCGGCGGCCGGAGCGATCACCCTGCTGGTCATGGTAGTTTCGTTGAACGGAAGCAAGCGTTGTATGCTCTTCCGGTTGCCTGGAACAGGTCCAGGCTCGCCCCTTGGTCCGGTTCGGTTCACGTGAGTGCTCCGCTGGTCTGGCGGGGTTGTCTCACGTAAATGATTCTGAAGTCTTGGAGTGACTCCTGTGGCTGCCAACTGCGACGTCTGCGGCAAGGGGCCGGGCTTCGGCAACAGCATCTCCCACTCGCACCGCCGTACCCCCCGTCGCTGGAACCCCAACATCCAGACGGTGCGCGCTGTGGTTGGGCGGACGCCGAAGCGGCTCAACGTCTGCACCTCGTGCATCAAGGCCGGTAAGGTCTCGCGCTGACGCGCAGACCGGCATGCCGGTCCTCCAGTGAGCCGGTTCATCCTCGGGTGAACCGGCTTTCTGTTGTTCCGGCATGTGATCGTCCTGCTGTGGGCGGGCCCTCGGGCCCGCCCACAGGCGTGTCCGGCGCCCGGCTCAGCGCCAGCGCCAGGCGTGGTCGACCGGCCCGATGCCGGCGCCGAGGGCGAAGCCGCCGGCGATCGCTCCGGTGATGTACTCCTTCGCCGAGGCCACCGCGTCGGGCAGCGCCTCGCCCTTGGCCAGGCCGGCGGCGATCGCGCTGGCGAGGGTGCAGCCGGTGCCGTGGGTGTGCCGGTTGTCGTAGCGCGGCGCCCGGTACCAGTGCTCCTCCCCCGCGCCGCCGTACAGCAGGTCGGCGGCCTCGCCCGGCAGGTGCCCGCCCTTGACCAGCACCCAGCGCGGCCCCAGGTCGAGCAGTGCCTTCGCGGCGTCCACCATCTGGGCCTCGTCCTCGACCACCCGGCCGGTGAGCTGCGTCACTTCGTGCAGGTTGGGCGTGGCGAGGGTGGCGACCGGCAGCAGCCGCTCCCGGACGGTGGCGACGGCCTCGGCGGCGAGCAGCGCGTCGCCGTGCTTGGAGACGCCGACCGGGTCGACCACGACCGGCGCGTCGACCCCGGCCAGCAGGTCGGAGACGGTCTCGACCAGCTCGGCCGAGGCGAGCATGCCGGTCTTCACGGCCTGGACGCCGATGTCGTCGGCCACGCTGCGGAACTGGGCGCGGACCGCCTCGGCGGGCAGCTCCCAGTAGCCCTGGACGCCGAGCGAGTTCTGCGCGGTGACGGCGGTGATCACGCTCATGCCGTGCACGCCGAGGGCGAGCATCGCCTTGAGGTCGGCCTGGATGCCGGCGCCGCCGCCGGAGTCCGAGCCGGCGACCGTGAGAACGCGGGGAGGTGCGGTGGAAGACATGCGCCCAACCTACGCGGTCACAGCACGGCCTCGGACTCCGCCCAGTGCCCCTCGGGGACGGTCTTGAGCCGGGTGACCGCGTCGGCGATCGGCACCAGCCGGATGTCGCCTCGGCGCAGCGCGGTGAAGTGCCCGAACTCGCCCCGGTGGACGGCCTCCACCGCGTGCCAGCCGAACCGGGTGGCGAGCACCCGGTCCCGGGCCGTGGGGGTGCCGCCGCGCTGGACGTGGCCGAGGATGACCGGGCGGGCCTCCTTGCCGAGCAGGTTCTCCAGCTCGTGGGCGAGGCGGTTGCCGATCCCGCCGAAGGTCCGGTGCCCGAACCGGTCGACCTCGCCGTGGTCGAAGCGCATGGTGCCGGGCATCGGGGAGGCGCCCTCGGCGACGGCGATGATGGCGAACTTCTTGCCGCGGGCGAACCGGTCCTCGACCATCCGGGCCACCGCCTCGATGTCGAACGGCTTCTCCGGGATCAGGATGCCGTGGGCGCCGCCCGCCATCCCGGCGGTGAGGGTGATCCAGCCGGTGTGACGGCCCATCAGCTCCACGACCATGACGCGCTGGTGGGACTCGGCGGTGGTCTTGAGCCGGTCGATCGCCTCGGTGGCGACGTGCACCGCGGTGTCGAAGCCGAAGGTGACGTCGGTGGCGTCGATGTCGTTGTCGATGGTCTTGGGGACGCCGACCACCGGCAGTCCGGCCTCGCTGAACATCCGGGCGGCGGTCAGGGTGCCCTCGCCGCCGATGGCGATCAGCGCGTCGATGCCGATGTCCCGGGCGAGGGTCTTGGCGTTCTCCACCGCCCACTGGATCCGCTCGCGCTGCACCCGGGCGGAGCCGAGGATGGTGCCGCCCAGGGTGAGCAGGCCGGTGACGTCGTCGTGCGAGACCGGGCGGGTGCGGCCCTCGATGAGGCCGAGGAAGCCGTCCTCGATGCCGACGATCTCGTCGCCGTGCACATCGGTGCCCCGGTGCACCACGGAACGGATCACCGCGTTCAGTCCGGGGCAGTCGCCGCCGCTGGTCAGTACTCCGATTCGCATGGTGGTGGACTCTCCCGCTCGAAGTGGTTCAGACCATTATGGTCCAGACCACTCGTGCGAGGGACGGGCGGCCGGGCCATGGGTCAAGCCTACGCACTCCCCGGCCGGGCGGCCGTCAACCGCCGCCCGGCGCGGGCCGGTTGTCACTCCGCGAAGTGGTCCCAGCCGCCGACCCGGTCCCAGGCCTCGCCGTCCACCGTCACCCGGCCGCCGCGGGCCGCCCGCGCCCGGCCGGTGACCTCGCCCACCACCCGCCAGCGGGCCGGCAGTTGGACCCCGCGCGGGAAGGTCGCGACGATCGCGTGGTCCTCTCCGCCGGACAGCACCCACACCAGCGGGTCGACCCCGACCGCCTGGCCGATGTCCGCCATCTGCGCCGGCACGTCGAAGTCGGCCGCCCGCAGGTCGATGTCCACCGCGCTCGCCCCGGCCACGTGCCCGAGGTCGGCGACCAGCCCGTCGCTCACGTCGATCATCGAGGTCGCGCCCAGCTCCGCCCCGGCCGGCCCCGCGTGGTACGGCGGCTCCGGGCGGCGGTGCGCCTCGACGAAGGCGCGCGGCGAGCGGAAGCCGCGCTGCAGCACCGTCAGCCCGGCCGCCGACCAGCCGAGCCAGCCGGTGACCGCGACCACGTCACCCACCTGGGCACCGGCGCGCGTCACCGGCGCGCGCCCCTGGAGGTCCCCGAGCGCCGTGATGGCCAGCGTGATGGTCTCGCCGCGCACCACGTCGCCGCCGACGACCGTCGCGCCGGCCACCTGGCACTCGTCGCGCAGCCCGTCCATCAGCTCGGTGGCCCAGGTGGTCGGCAGGTCCGCCGGCGCCACCAGGCCGAGCAGCAGCGCGGTCGGCACCGCGCCCATCGCGGCCACGTCGGCGAGGTTCTGCGCGGCCGCCTTGCGGCCCACGTCGTAGGCGGTGGACCAGTCCCGGCGGAAGTGCCGGTTCTCGATCAGCACGTCCGTGGTGGCCACCACCCGGCCGTCCGGGGCCTTCACCACGGCGGCGTCGTCACCCGGGCCGAGGTCGACCGCGTCGGTGAGCGGTACCCGGGCGGTCAGCTCCCTGATGAGTCCGAACTCGCCGAGCTCGCCCACGGTCCCCTGCATCTGCCGTCCTCCCGGTTGCGCCCGGCCGGGCGCGTCACGTCCTGCGGTCACGCCGCCTCCGCGCGCAGCGTACGCCCTTCGGGGGCGCACGGGTCTCCCCTCCCCGGCCCGCCGGGAGGTAGCGTGGTGATCAGTCTGCCGTCACCCCGTTCCCCCCACCCCACGCGCCACCGGGCGTGCACGGCGCCGATCCCCGTACCCAGCCGCCGGGAGGTCCCCATGGTCCAGGCCTACATCCTGATTCAGACCGAGGTCGGCAAGGCCAGTGCCGTCGCCGAGTCCATCGCCAAGATCCCCGGAGTCATCCAGGCCGAGGACGTCACCGGTCCGTACGACGTCATCGTCCGGGCCGAGGCGGACACCGTGGACGACCTCGGTCGTCTGGTGGTCGCGAAGGTCCAACAGGTCGAGGGCATCACCCGCACCCTGACCTGTCCCGTCGTCCACCTGTAAGACGCGCTTACCATCGGCGGGTGACCCGAGAACTCCGAGTCCCCCGCTTCCTCGCGGCACTGCCGGCCCCGGTCCGGTGGCTGGCGGTGCCGACCGCGCTCGCCTGCACCGTCCTCGTGCTGCTCGGCAGCTGGGGCGCGCCCGCCGAGCAGCAGGTCGAGACGCCCGAACCGCGCGGCAGGGCCGCCGAGTACTGCCGCGCGCTCCAGGCCGCGCTGCCGCAGGAACTGCTCGGCCACGCCCGCAAGGACCCGTCCCCGGCCTCCCCGTACGTCGCCGCCTGGGCGTCCTCGCCGCGCATCGTACTGCGCTGCGGCGTGCCGCACCCCGAGGGGCTGGTCGACGAGAAGCAGGCGGAGATCGCGCCGACGATCAACGACGTCACCTGGTGGCCCGAGCCGCTGGCCGACGGGGGCTACCGCTTCACCGCCACCCAGCGCGCCGCCTTCGTCGAGGTGACCGTCCCCGGCGGGGCCGCCGGCAATCCGCTGGACGCCGCCGCCGCGCTCTCCGACGTGGTCAAGGCCGCCATCCCCTGACCGCGCCCCGGCGCGAACGGAGGGCGGTCCCGGGGTTCCGGGGCCGCCCTCCGCCGCTGCGTACGGTCAGCGCAGACCGGTCGGGCGGCGCAGCGCCGCCTTCAGCAGCCGGTCGATCAGCTCCGGGTACGACAGCCCGCTGGCCTCCCACATCTTCGGGTAGGCCGAGATCGGGGTGAAGCCGGGCATGGTGTTGACCTCGTTGACCATCCAGCTGCCGTCCTCCAGCAGGAAGAAGTCGACCCGGGCCAGGCCCTCGCAGCCGAGCGCCTCGAACGCGGCGATCGCCTGCCGGCGGATCTCGGCGGTCTCCTCCGCGGAGAGCTCGGCCGGGATCCGGACCTCGGAGGAGTCGATGTACTTCGCGTCGAAGTCGTAGAACTCGTAGCCGCCGCCGACCAGGATCTCGGCCGGGACGCTGGCCCGCGGGCCGTCCTCGAACTCCAGCACCGCGCACTCGATCTCGCGGCCGGTGACGCCCGCCTCGATGATCAGCTTGGGGTCGTGCCGGCGGGCCTCCTCGATCGCGGCGTCGAGGTCGGAGAGGTCCTTGACCTTGGTGATGCCCATGCTGGAGCCGGCCCGGCAGGGCTTCACGAACAGCGGCAGCCCGAGGCCCGAGGCGCGCTCGCGGACGGCGGCCCGGCCCTCCTCGGTCTCCCACTCGCGCGGCCGGACCACGGTGTACCGCCCGACGCCCAGGCCGTGCGAGGCCAGCAGGCGCTTGGTGAACTCCTTGTCCATGCCCGCCGCGCTGGCGAGCACGCCGTTGCCGACGTAGGGCACGCCGGAGAGCTCCAGCAGACCCTGAAGGGTGCCGTCCTCGCCCCACGGCCCGTGCAGCAGCGGGAAGACCACGTCCACCTCGCCGAGCACCTTGGGGGCGCTGCCGGGCTCGCTCCAGACCACCTCGCGGCTGCCGGGGCCGAGCGGCAGCGCGACCTGGCCCTCGGTCGACTCCGCGACGTGGGAGACGTCCGGCAGCCGGCCGTCGGTGATCGCCATCCGGGCGGGCTCGTCGCTGACCAGCGCCCAGCGGCCCTCGTGGGTGATGCCGATCGGCAGCACCTCGTACGTGTCGCGGTCGATCGCCTTCAGCACGCTGCCCGCGGTCGAGACCGAGATGGCGTGCTCGGAGCTGCGGCCGCCGAACACGACGGCGACCCGCGGCTTCGTGGACGGGTTCTGGGAGGTCTGTTCGATGCTCATATCGCGACGAAGGGTACCCCGAGGCCAGGGCCGCGGGGCCGACCGACCCGGGGCGGCGCTTCAGTGCCGCTCGGGCTTGGCCGAGCGGGACATCAGCGCCTGCAGCGCCTCCTGGGTGGGCCGGCCGTTGTGGACGACGTCCACCACCGCCTCGACGATCGGCATGTCGACGCCGTTGCGCCGGGCCAGGTCGAGCACCGACTCGCAGGACTTGACGCCCTCGGCGGTCTGCCGGGTGGCCGCGATGGTCTCGGCGAGCGACATGCCCCGGCCCAGGTTGGTGCCGAAGGTGTGGTTGCGCGACAGCGGCGAGGAGCAGGTCGCCACCAGGTCGCCCATGCCCGCCAGCCCCGCGAAGGTGTACGGGTCGGCGCCGAGCGCCAGCCCCAGCCGGGTGGTCTCGGCGAGCCCGCGGGTGATCAGCGTCGCCTTGGTGTTGTCGCCGAGCCCCATGCCGTCGGCCATGCCGACCGCCAGGCCGATCACGTTCTTGACCGCCCCGCCGAGCTCGCAGCCGATCACGTCGGTGTTGGTGTACGGGCGGAAGTACGGCGTGTGGCAGGCCGCCTGGAGCCGCTTGGCGACCGCCTCGTCGGTGCAGGCGACCACACTGGCGGCCGGCTGCCGGTTGGCGATCTCCCGGGCCAGGTTCGGGCCGCTGACCACGGCGATCCGCTCCGGGCCGACCCCGGCGACCTCGCCGACGACCTCGCTCATCCGCTTGGCGGTACCGAGTTCGATGCCCTTCATCAGGCTGACCAGGACGGTCTGCGGCTCCAGCAGCGGCGCCCAGGCGGCCAGGTTCTCGCGCAGCGTCTGCGAGGGCACCACCAGCACCGCGAAGTCCGCGCCGGCCAGCGCCTCGGCGGGGTCGGTGGTGGCCCGCACGGAGTCGGGCAGCCGGATGCCGGGCAGGTAGTCCGGGTTGGTGTGGGTGGCGTTGACGGCGTCCGCCAGCTCCTGGCGGCGGCCCCAGAGGGTCACCTCGCAACCGGCGTCGGCGAGGATCATCGCGAACGCGGTGCCCCAGGAACCGGTGCCGAACACGGCGCAGCGGGTCACTTGGCGTCCTCCCCCTGCTCGTCGGCGCCCCGGGCCCGGCCCGGCCTGCGGGCCGCGGCGGCGGCGGCCCGCTTGCGGGCGGCCTCGCGCATGTCGTACCGCTCGGCGGGCGGCTCCTCGCCGCGGATGCCGGCCAGCACCTCGGTGATCGCCGCCATGATGTCCTCGGTGGCGTCGCGCAGCACCTGGGCGGTCAGTTCCTGGCCCCGGTACTTGCTCAGGTCGACGGCCGGTCCGGCCGCCACGGTCACCCGGTGGCGCGGGAAGAGGTTGAACCTGCCCTTGCCCGAGGCGCCCTTGCCGTACGGCGGGATGATCTCGTGGGCGCCCCAGTGGGCGACCGGGATGACCGGCGCGCCGGTCATCAGCGCCACCCGGGCGACACCGCTCTTGCCGGTCATCGGCCACAGGTCCGGGTCCCGGGTGAGCGTGCCCTCCGGGTAGAACTGCACGCACTGCCCCCGGTTGACGGCGTCGATGGCCGCCCGGAACGCCTGCGCCGCGTCGGTCGACTCGCGGAACACCGGGATCTGGCCGGTCTTGCGGAGCATGAACCCGATGAACGGGACCGAGAAGAGCGAGGACTTCCCGAGGATCCGCGGCGGCCGCCCGCTGTTGTACTGCCAGTGCGCGTACACCACGGGGTCGATGATCGAGTTGTGGTTGACCGCGGCGATGAAGCCGCCCTCCTCGGGGAGGTGCTCCCAGCCCCGCCAGTCCGGCTTGACCAGGGCGGTCGTCACCGGTTTCACCAGCACGGCCGCAAAGCGGTACCAGAAGCCGTAGTCGGCGTTGCCGAAGCCGGCGTACGAGCGGCGGGCCACCCCAGGTCCTCCTCTGTCCGTGCGGCACGCTGGGGTGCCGCGGTCGATCTCGCGTCCGCGGCCTCTCGGTGCACGGGCGCGGAACAGTCTCGCCCGACCGCTCACCGGCTGTCGAGCAACCCCGCCCGCCCTCCGCACGGGCGTGATCAAACGCACGTCCGCACAGCTCGGACGGCCTGGCGAGGGCTCCGGGACCGGCGTCACAATGACGCCGATGACCCAGGACACCGTACGCCCCAGCGGGCCCGTCGCGCCCGCCGCACCCGCCGCCGGCTGGTCGCTGGTGCTGCCGCTCAAGCGGCTCGCCCGGGCCAAGTCCCGGCTGGCCCCGTTCGCCGGCCCGCACCGCCCCGACCTGGCGCTCTCCTTCGCCCTGGACACCGTCACCGCCGCCCTGGCCGCACCCGGGGTCGGCCGGGTGCTGGTGGTCACCCGGGACGCCGGGGCCGGCGCCCGGCTGGCCGCGCTCGGCGCCCTGGTGGTCGACGACGAACCCGGGGGCGGCCTCAACGAAGCCCTGGCGCACGGCGCGGCGGCCGCGCTGGTCCTCGCGCCCCGCGCGCCGCTGGCCGCGCTCTCGGCCGACCTGCCGGCGCTGCGCCCCGCCGAACTGGGCCGGGTGCTGGGCGCCGTGCCCGCGGCCGGCCGGGCCTTCCTGCCGGACGCCCCGGGGCTGGGCACCACCCTGCTGGCCTGCGCCCCCGGCAGCCCGCTCGCTCCCGCGTTCGGGGAGGGCTCGCGCGCCCGGCACGCGGCCGGCGGCGCCCGCGAACTGCGGCTGCCCGGCGTGGAGTCGGTCCGCCGGGACGTCGACACCGGCGAGGACCTGGCCGAGGCGCTGGCGCTGGGCGTCGGCCCGCACACCACCGCCCTGGCCGCCCGGCTCGGGTACCGGCCGGTGCTGCGGGCCCGCTGAGACGGACGGGGGCCTGTCGGCGGCCCTCGCTATGCTGCTGCCATGCAGGCCACCGCGTTCACCTTCGACCCCGCCACCCGGGCCGGCTCCGTGCTGCTCGACGACGGGACCCCGGTGCCGTTCGACGCGGCCGCCTTCGAGGCCGGCGGCCTGCGGCTGCTGCGCCCGGGACAGCGGGTGCGGATCCGCACCGAGGGCGGCGGCGACGCCCGAAGGGTGGTCTTCCTGACCCTGCAGACCTTCCCGGACCCGGCCGCGGGCTGATCCCGGGCCGCCCTCCGCCCCCGCGCCCCCCGGCCCGCCACCGGCCCGTTCCCGGGAAATCCCGGAAAAGCGGAGAGCCGTGGCACCGCCCTTCCCGGAATTCCGGGGGAGGGCGGCACCACGGCTCCCGAAGGCCGTCCGGCGAGGACGCGCGGTGACTACTTGGCGGAGGTCTTGCGCGCGGTGGTCTTGCGGGTGGCGGTCTTCTTCGCCGGCGCCGTCTTCTTGGCCGTGGCGGTCGCCTTCTTGGCGGTCGCGGTGGTCTTCTTGGCGGCGGCCGTGGTCGCCGTCTTCTTGGCGGCAGCCGCGGTCTTCTTGGTCGCGGTCGCGGTGGTCTTCTTCGCGGCGGCGGTGGTGGTCTTCTTGGTGGCGGTCGCCTTCTTGGCGGCGGCCGTGGTCTTCTTCGCCGGGGCGGCGGCCTTGGTGGCGGTCGCCTTCTTGGCGGCGGCCTTCTTGGCCGGGGTCGCGGCGGCAGCGGCGGCGGCGGTGGCGGCACGCTTGGTGGCGGCCCGCTTGGCGGCCGGGGTCGCGGCGACGCCGCTCTTGCCCGGGGTGAGGGAGCCCTTGGGGGCCTTCTTCACCGAGGGGCCTTCCTTCGGCAGCTTCTTGGCGCCGCTGACCAGGTCCTTGAAGCCCTGGCCGGGGCGGAAGCGCGGCACGGAGGTCTTCTTGACCTTGACCTTCTCGCCGGTCTGCGGGTTGCGGGCGAAGCGCGCGGAGCGCTCCACCTTCTCAAAGGTGCCGAAACCGGTGACCGAAACGCGGTCGCCGGCCACGACGGCGCGCACCATGGTGTCGAGCACTGCGTCGACGGCCTCTGCGGCAGCCTTGCGACCGCCCAGCTGCTCGGCCACCGCTTCGACAAGCTGAGCCTTGTTCACGTCTTCCCCTTCGGAAACGGGCGCCGGATGATTCCATCCGTTCATTTCGCACGTTAGGTATGTATCTGCGGACTTTCAATTACCAAACGCGCGAATCACCCTAGTGTCGCAATGGATTTGCGCGTCGGCGACCTCAGTCGACGGGCGGGCGCCCCTCGTCGAGGTCCTGCACAAAGCGACTCAACCGCCGCGCCGCCTCCGGAAGATCGCGCTTGGCGGTCTCCGTGACGATGAGCAGTTGACGGGTGAGAGCGGTCTTTGCATCGGCAGACACGTTCAGCGCATGCACGCGGTCGTGAGCTTGCTTCAACCGCTCGGCCACAAGCGCGAAGAGCGCTGCGACTTCCGGGTCGTCCGGCCCCTCAGCAGGTGAGGTTGCGGCGTCCGGCCGATCGTCAATTCGGCGTTCGGATCCCCGGCCCGTGGACTCCGGTGACGCGGGTTGGCCGCCCGCGTACGGAGGTTCATGGTGCCGGTGCATGCACTGATTGTGCCATCTACGCGCAGTTGTGCATGCTGCGGGGCCCTCCGTCGCAAAACCGAATCCCCAATCCGGGGGCACCGGACGGGCACAACTCCTCGCCCGGAACGGCGGATGGCCCGCCCCCCCGAGGGGGAGCGGGCCATCCGGCGGTTCGTCAGAATGCTTGTTCAGAACGGGATCTCAGGCCACCGGCAGGGTCCGCGGCTTGAACGCGGGGCGACGGGCCTCGAACGCGGCGATGTCGGGCTCGTTCTGCAGGGTGATGCTGATGTCGTCCAGGCCGTTGAGCAGCCGCCACCGCACGTTGTCGTCCAGTTCGAACGGCGTGCTCACGCCACCGGCGCGCACCTCGCGGGCCTCCAGGTCGACGGTGATCTCGGCGGCCGGGTCGGCCTCGGTCAGCTCCCAGAGCCGCTCCACGTCCTCCTGCGGGAGGACCACGGTCAGCAGGCCGTTCTTCAGCGAGTTGCCCCGGAAGATGTCGGCGAACCGCGAGGAGATCACCGCGTGGAAGCCGTAGTTCTGCAGGGCCCAGACCGCGTGCTCGCGGGAGGAGCCGGTGCCGAACTCCGGGCCGGCCACCAGGACGGTCGCGCCCTGGCGCTCGGGGCGGTTGAGGACGAACGACTCGTCCTTGCGCCAGGCCTCGAACAGCCCGCCCTCGAAACCGGAACGGGTGACCTTCTTGAGCCAGTGGGCGGGGATGATCTGGTCGGTGTCGACGTTGCTGCGGCGCAGCGGCACGGCCCGGCCGGTGTGGGTGGTGAACTTCTCCATGCTGCTCAGACCTCCACGGCGGCGTCGGCCACCAGATCGGCGGGGGCCGCCAGGCGGCCCAGGACGGCGGTCGCGGCGGCGACCTGCGGCGAGACCAGGTGGGTGCGTCCGCCCTTGCCCTGACGCCCCTCGAAGTTGCGGTTCGAGGTCGAGGCGCAGCGCTCGCCGGGGGCGAGCTGGTCGGGGTTCATGCCCAGGCACATCGAGCAGCCCGCGTGCCGCCACTCGGCGCCGGCCGCGGTGAACACCTTGTCCAGGCCCTCCTCGACGGCCTGCAGGGCGACCCGCACGGAGCCGGGGACGACCAGCATCCGCACGCCGTCGGCGATCCGGCGCCCGCGCAGCAGGTCGGCGGCGGCGCGCAGGTCCTCGATCCGGCCGTTGGTGCAGGAGCCGACGAAGACCGCGTCGACCTTCACCTCGCGCAGCGGGGTGCCGGCCTCCAGGCCCATGTAGGCCAGGGCGTTCTCGGCGGCGATCCGCTCCTGCGGGTCGGCGAAGGAGGCCGGGTCCGGGACGGCGGAGCCGAGCGGGGCGCCCTGGCCGGGGTTGGTGCCCCAGGTGACGAACGGGGTCAGCTCGGTCGCGTCGATGAAGATCTCGTGGTCGAAGACCGCGTCCTCGTCGGTGACCAGGGTCTTCCAGTACGCGACCGCGGCGTCCCAGTCCTCGCCCTGCGGGGCGTGCGGGCGGCCCTCCAGGTACGCGAAGGTGGTCTCGTCCGGGGCGATCATGCCGGCCCGGGCACCCGCCTCGATGGACATGTTGCAGACGGTCATCCGGGCCTCCATGGAGAGGCTGCGGATCGCCGAGCCGCGGTACTCCAGGACGTAGCCCTGGCCGCCGCCGGTGCCGATCCTGGCGATGATCGCCAGGATGAGGTCCTTGGCGGTGACGCCCTCGGGCAGCTCGCCCTCGACCGTGATCGCCATGGTCCGGAACGGGGCCAGCGGCAGGGTCTGGGTGGCCAGCACGTGCTCGACCTGGCTGGTGCCGATGCCGAACGCCAGCGCGCCGAAGGCGCCGTGGGTGGAGGTGTGGGAATCGCCACAGACGACCGTGGTGCCGGGCTGGGTCAGGCCCAGCTGCGGGCCGACCACGTGCACGACGCCCTGCTCGACGTCGCCCAGCGAGTGGATCCGGACGCCGAACTCGGCCGCGTTCTTGCGCAGGGTCTCCAGCTGGACCCTGGAGACCGGGTCGGCGATCGGCTTGTCGATGTCCAGGGTCGGGGTGTTGTGGTCCTCGGTGGCGATCGTGAGATCGGTGCGGCGGACCGTGCGCCCGGCCAGCCGGAGGCCGTCGAAGGCCTGCGGGCTGGTCACCTCGTGGAGCAGGTGCAGGTCGATGAAGAGCAGGTCGGGCTCGCCCTCCGCGCGCCGGACGACGTGGTCGTCCCAGACCTTCTCTGCGAGTGTCCGTCCCATCGGGTTCCCTCCAGCCGGCCGCGTTGCCGGCCTTCTCTGTGTCGTCGAGGTCAAAGCTGTCGCCGCCCCTGTGCGGCACGCGTCGCGCGCCCTGCACGCCGGATCGGTGTCCACGATGCGGACGGCTCGACGGAGCCGCATCCTGGAGTTCTCCCGGGCTGCTGCATCCAGAGTGGCGCTTTTCGCCGAAGATTGAACTTGCGTCTCGCGGAATGAGACTGCAGTCTTAGGGCATGGACAACTCTAGCGGCGTCGGCGTTCTCGACAAGGCCGCTCTGGTGCTGAGCGCACTGGAGTCGGGCCCCGCCACGTTGGCGGGGCTGGTCGCCGCCACCGGTCTGGCGCGCCCCACGGCCCACAGACTCGCCGTCGCACTCGAACACCACCGCCTGGTCACCAGGGACATGCAGGGACGTTTCATCCTCGGTCCCCGCCTGTCCGAACTCTCCGCCGCGGCGGGCGAGGACCGGCTGCTCGCCACCGCGGGCCCGGTCCTCACCCACCTGCGCGACGTCACCGGCGAGAGCGCACAGCTCTACCGCCGGCAGGGCGAGATGCGGATCTGCGTCGCGGCCGCCGAGCGGCTCTCCGGTCTGCGGGACACCGTCCCGGTCGGCAGCACCCTGCCGATGAAGGCCGGCTCGGCCGCCCAGGTCCTGCTGGCCTGGGAGGAGCCCGAGCGGCTCCACCGCGGCCTCCAGGGCGCCCGCTTCACCGCCACCGCGCTCAGCGGCGTCCGGCGGCGCGGCTGGGCCCAGTCGATCGGCGAGCGGGAGCCGGGCGTGGCGTCCGTCTCCGCGCCGGTCCGCGGCCCCTCCAACCGCGTCGTGGCCGCCGTCTCGGTCTCCGGCCCGATCGAGCGCCTGACCCGTCACCCGGGGCGGCTGCACGCCCAGGCCATCATCGAGGCCGCCAACCGCCTCACCGAGGCCCTGCGCCGCAGCTGACCCCGGACCGTTCCCCCACCCCCGTTCCCCCACTCCCCCACCGGAATGCGAAAAAGGCCCCGCTCGACGCCGAGCGGGGCCTTTCGGGTCGGTCGGACTCCCGGCCCGGGAAAACAAAAAAGACCCCGGGAACCGGGGCCTTCCTTTTCTGGCTGGGGTACCAGGACTCGAACCTAGACTAAATGAACCAGAATCACTCGTGCTGCCAATTACACCATACCCCAACACAAAGCAATCAGCCGATGAGGAGACCCATCGGCTTCGTGCTTCGGTACCCCCGACCGGATTCGAACCGGCGCTACTGCCGTGAGAGGGCAGCGTGCTAGGCCGCTACACAACGGGGGCTTTCCAGGTGATCCCTTGCGGGATCCGTACCCCCGACCGGATTCGAACCGGCGCTACTGCCGTGAGAGGGCAGCGTGCTAGGCCGCTACACAACGGGGGCTTGATCTTGAATTGTCCGGTCCGGAAGGACCGGGGTACTGCGCTGGGGTACCAGGACTCGAACCTAGACTAAATGAACCAGAATCACTCGTGCTGCCAATTACACCATACCCCACCAGAGTTGAACCCCTGTCGGGGAGCCGCTCGGGCTTGCGCCTCCCGCTCCGGCTCCGGCGGGGGCTTTCGCTCCCTCGTCGTTGCCCTCCCGGGCGGCGCAGAAAGAACATTACCCGACGTCCGCCCCGGCTCCAAAATCGATAACCCCAGGCAGCGGGCAGGGGGCCGTCCGGTGACGTCCGGGGAGGCCGCGGGCCTGGTGCGCGACCGGGCCCGCGGGCGAGGTCAGGCCCCCGGAAGGGCCGCCAGCGCGGCGTTCAGCCGGCGCAGCGTCTCGGGGCGTCCGAGCAGCTCCATCGACTCGAAGAGCGGCGGGGAGACCCGCCGCCCGGTCACCGCCACCCGCAGCGGGGTGAAGGCGAACTTCGGCTTGATGCCCAGGCCCTCCACCAGGGCCTCGCGCAGCGCGGCCTGGATCGGCTCCGGGGCGAAGTCGCCGAGCGCCTCCAGGGCCCGCACGCTCGCCTCCAGCACCGGCCGGACGTCCGCGGTGAGCACCTTGGCGGCGTCCTCCGGATCGACGGCGAAGTCCTCGGGCGCGACGAACAGGAAGCCGGCCATGCCGACGATCTCGCCGAGCACCACCATCCGCTCCTGGGTGAGCGGCGCCACCTTCGCCAGCAGCTCCAGCTGCCCGTCGGACGGCTCGGCCGGGAGCAGGCCCGCGGCCCGGAGGTACGGCACCAGGCGGCGGACGAAGTCCTCCGGGGCCAGCCGGCGCAGGTGCTCGGCGTTGATCGCCTCGCACTTCTTCAGGTCGAAGCGGGCCGGGTTGGCGTTGACCCTGGAGATGTCGAAGGCCGCGACCAGCTCGTCCACGGTGAAGACGTCACGGTCCTCGGCCAGCGACCAGCCGAGCAGCGACAGGTAGTTGAGCAGGCCCTCGGGGATGAAGCCGCGCTCCCGGTACAGATTGAGCGAGGCCTGCGGGTCGCGCTTGGAGAGCTTCTTGTTGCCCTCGCCCATCACGTACGGCAGGTGGCCGAAGCGCGGGGTGCTCCCGTCGCCGACCCCGATGTCGGCGAGCGCCGCGTAGAGCGCGATCTGGCGCGGGGTCGAGGAGAGCAGGTCCTCGCCGCGCAGCACGTGGGTGATGCCCATCAGGGCGTCGTCCACCGGGTTGACCAGGGTGTAGAGCGGCGCGCCGTTGGCCCGGACGATGCCGTAGTCCGGGACGTTCTCCGGTTCGAAGGAGAGCCGGCCGCGCACCAGGTCGTCGAAGGCGATCGTGGTGTCCGGCATCCGGAAGCGCAGGACCGGCTCGCGCCGCTCCAGGCGGAAGACGGCGACCTGGTCGTCCGTCAGGTCCCGGCAGTGGCCGTCGTAGCCGGACGGCCGGCCCGCCGCGCGGGCGGCCTCGCGGCGGGCGTCCAGCTCCTCGGTGGAGCAGTAGCAGTGGTAGGCGTGGCCGGCCTCGTGCAGCCGGCGGGCGACGTCCGCGTAGACGTCCATCCGCTGCGACTGTCGGTACGGCGCGTGCGGGCCGCCCACCTCGGGGCCCTCGTCCCAGTCGAAACCGAGCCACTTCATCGCGTCGAGCAGCTGCTCGTAGGACTCCTCGGAGTCGCGGGCCGCGTCGGTGTCCTCGATCCGGAAGACCAGCGTGCCGCCGTGGTGGCGGGCGAAGGCCCAGTTGAACAGGGCGGTGCGGACCAGGCCCACGTGCGGGTTGCCGGTCGGGGACGGGCAGAAGCGCACCCGCACGCCCGGCGCGTCAGCCACGCTTGACCACCGTGTTGGCGAGGGTGCCGATGCCCTCGACCGTCACGGCGACCTCGTCGCCGACGGCGATCGGCCCCACCCCGGCGGGGGTGCCGGTGAGCACGACGTCGCCGGGCAGCAGCGTCATGGCCTCGGAGATGTGCACGATCAGCTCGGCCACCGAGCGGACCATCAGCGAGGTGCGGCCGGTCTGCCGCAGCTCGCCGTTGACCGTGCAGGTGATGGCGAGGTCGGACGGGTCGAGGTCGGTCTCGATCCACGGGCCGAGCGGGCAGGCGGTGTCGAAGCCCTTGGCGCGGGCCCACTGGCCCTCGCGCTGCTGGACGTCGCGCGCGGTGACGTCGTTGGCGCAGGTGTAGCCGAGGATCACCTCGGGGACCCGCTCCAGCGGCACCTCGCGGCACATCCGGCCGATCACCACGGCGAGTTCGGCCTCGTGCTGGACGTCCGAGGAGAACGGCGGGTAGGCGATGCTCTCGGTCGGGCCGATCACCGAGGTCGACGGCTTGAAGAAGGTGAGCGGGACGTCCGGGACGGTGTTGCCCAGCTCGGCGGCGTGCGCGGCGTAGTTGCGGCCGACCGCGACGATCTTGTTGGGCAGCATCGGGCTGAGCAGCCGGACGTCCTGGAAGCGGTAGCTCTCGCCGGTCGGCTGGGGCTGGCCGAACGGGTGGCCGGCCAGCGCGTGGACCACCAGCGAGTCGGGCCGGGCCGGGTCGCCCTCGACCACACCGAAGGAGACGCTGCCGGCGGCAGGGCTCCCTTCCCGGACGGAAAACCTGGCAATGCGCACGACTGGGCTACCCCTCGTTCGGACGGCCGCCCGGGGCGCGCCCCGGGCGCTGGCGGGCGCCGCGTCCACGTCGGACCGGGCCCGCTCGATCGCTGCCCAGGCTATCGCGCGGGGCCCGGCCCGGCCCGCCGCGGCCGCCTCGCGCCGCTAACGGACGGGGGGCGCCCCCCGAGGTGGCGGGGCCCGCGCCCGCGCC
>NZ_JBHYUU010000086.1:0-33095 GCF_042749955.1 Kitasatospora sp. NPDC059462
TGTGTGCGCGCGCGCCGGCCGGGCGCCCCGGCCGCATGGGCGGCCCCCGGTCATCCCCGGACCGGCGGGCCGCCCTTCGTGCTCCGCACGCCGTTCCGCGCGCGGCCGGCCCGGCAGGCCCGGCCGGCCCGGCCGCGCGGCCGGGTCACCACCCCAGCAGGTACGCCCCGCGCCGCAGCCCGGCCAGCACCGTGCCGGCCGTCGCCTCGGCGGCGCTGAGGGCCGCGTCGTCGTCACCGTCGGCCGCCGGACCGTCCGTCTCGGCCACCGCGCCCCCGTGCAGCACCACGTAGTGCAGCGCCGCCCCCGTCGCCCGGCTCTCGCGGCGGAAGGTGTCCAGCGCCGTGGGCGCGACCGAGCCCTCCACCACCACCTGGTAGCCGCCCGCGGCGAAGGCGAAGGCCGCCTGCGCGGTGGCCGCCAGCGCGGTCAGGTTCTGCCGCCGCGCCTCCGGCCGGTCCGCCTCCACGTAGCCCTGCCGGACCGCCCGCCGGAAGTCCTCCGCGCGCAGGTGGACGCTCGGGAAGAGCGCGGCCGCGACCAGCGGGGCGACCGCGCCGCTCCCGGCGCCGGCGGCCGGGTCGGAGAGGACGACCACGCTGCCCGCCCCCCGTCCGCCTCCGAGCTCCGGCCCACCTACGGTCGTACGGTTCACAGCTGCTGATCCCTTCGCGGGCCGGGGACGGACGGGGAGCCGGGGCGGGACGGCCGGAGCGTGCGCGGGGTGAACCCGGCATACGGACAGCCGACCGTCTCGTCATATCGAGTGACTGCTGTCGGAGATCAACCTAGTCCACCGCACACCCCGGAGTCCTCCCCTCCCCGGACCTCCCGCCGTCCCCTCGCCTCCCGGCCGCCTCCCCGCTACCTCCGGGCCCGCAGCACGATCGGATTGGTCAGCGCGGCCATCGGTCCCCACGGCAGGTCCGGTCCCATGGAGTTGCCCCGGCCCGGTGTCCCGTCGGCCTTCGGGTGCCGCACCTCGGCCCGGACGAACGCGGCCAGCGAGGCCGTGGTCCGCCACACCACCGTGCCCGCGCCGTCGGCCGGCAGCGACTCCTGGTGCAGCTGGCCCTCGTCGGTCAGGAACCGCACCGTGCCGTTCGGCACCCCGGAGACGTCGAGCCGCACGTCCACGGGCGCGTCCTGCGGAACGGACAGCTCCTCGCCGATCCCGGCCTGCCGGCCGGCGCCGGTCGCGGTGAACTCCAGCTGGACGGCCGCCGACTCCGCGAGCCAGCTGCGGCCGGCGCGCAGGCCCGCCAGCACGGCGTCCCGGTGGAGGTCCTCGGCGAACACGACGGTGTGCGGCGAGCCGATCACCTGCGGGACGCTGTGCGCGTCACTGTTGCCGATCGCGGGCAGCCAGGACCGTCCGTCGCGCAGCGCCACCGCCAGCTGGGCGTCCCAGGTGTCCACCGCCGACTCGTCGTCGTACGTCCACGGGCCGTTCCACACCTCGACGGCGTCCGCGTCCTCGTACCCGAACTTCCACTGGCAGGCGACGTACGGGCAGTACGGGTGCGCCGGCACCACCAGACCGCCCTGCCGCCGCACCTGACGGGCGAACCGGGGGAAGGCCCCGTCGCGCGAGCGGTAGCGCCAGTCGACGAACCGGCCGGGCTCCAGCCCCAGCGCCAGCCAGTGGCCGTTGCGGGTGGTCACCTCCTCGCCCAGCAGGATCAGCAGGTCCGGACCGGCCAGCGGGCCCCAGACGCCGTGCGAGGAGGTGGTGTTGTGGTCGGTCGACACGATGAAGTCCAGCTTCGCCTCGCGCGCGCCCGCGGCCACCTCGGCGGGCTGGCGGCGCCCGTCGGAGTGCACCGTGTGCAGGTGGCAGTCGCCGCGGTACCAGGCCCGCCCGCGTCCCCGGGCACGCTCCGGCGGATAGGCGGGGGTGAACTCGCCGCCCGGCGCGCCGGACCGCAGCGTCACGTCGACCCGGTACTCCAGCCCCTGCGGCGCCACCTGGTACGGCCCCAGCACGACGTGCCAGCGGCCCGGGCGGACCGGGCCCGGCAGGTAGCCGGGGGTGGCCTGCTCCCGGCTCACCGCGAACTCCGTGCGGAAGCCGCCGGACCAGCCGCGGAAGCCGCGCCCGCCCAGGTCGGTGCCGCGCTCGTCGAAGAGCCCGATGTCACAGGAGTTGCCCGGGGTGCCGGGCGGGACGACCGGCTTGTCGTACCGGTAGGAGACGGCGATCTCGCGGACACCGGCGGGGACGTCGAAGGGGAGGAGGACGAAGTCGGGCGCGCCGGTCGGCAGCGTGCCGGTCAGCGTGATCGTCCGCTCGGCCCCGTCGGCCCCGGCCGCCGCCTCCGCCCCGTCCGCCGCCCGGGCGACGCCCGCCGTCGCCGCCGCCACCGCCCCCAGCGCCCCTGCCGCCAGTAAGCCGCGCCGGCCCGGCAACGCCCTGTCGTCGTGCACCTGCTTTGTCATCGGAAGCCTCCGCTCTCGCCGGGATGTCGGGATGTCAGCGGAGTCCCGTACCCTCCCCGGTGAACCCCCGGTGAGCCGGGCCCCACGGCCGTGCGGCAGCCCCGTGAAGGCCGCGCCCGCTTGCACGGGCGGCTTCGGCGGCCCTGAATGGAGGGGCGTGGATCGGTGGTCCCTGACGGTCGGACAGGTTCGGAGCTTTCATGGCACTCAGTCGGCGGACCCTCCTGGCGGCCGCGGCCGGCACCGCCCTGGCCGGCTGCGCGCCCACGCCGGGCGCCCAGCCGCCGACCGCCGCACCGCCCACCACGGCCACCACGCCCACCACGGCCCCTCCCGCCCCGGCCCTCACCCCGACGCCCACGCCCGCCCCCACCTCTGCTCCCGCCCCCACCCCGACGCCCCCCGCCACGCCCACGCCCACGGCCACCCCCGCCCCCTCCGCCACCCTCCCCACCCGCGCGGCCGTCGTCGCCCGTTACGGCGACGCCGTCCCCACCGCCTGGGGCCTCGACGTCCCCGGCGTGCTCACCCTCCTCCCCGCCGCGGCCGCCCCCGCCGTCGCGCTCACCTTCGACGCCTGCGGAGGCTCCGGCGGCTCCGGCTACGACGCCGCCCTCATCGACACCCTCCGCGCCCACGGCGTCCCCGCCACCCTCTTCCTGAACGCCCGCTGGATCGACGCCAACCGCGGCGTCTTCGACGACCTCGCCGCCGACCCCCTCTTCGAGATCGCCAACCACGGCACCGCCCACCGCCCCCTCTCCGTCACCGGCCGCTCCGCCTACGGCATCGCCGGCACCCGCGACCCCGGCGAGGTCCACGACGAGATCGCCGGCAACCTCGCGAAGCTCACCGCGCTCCTCGGCCGCCCGCCCCGCTTCTTCCGCTCGGGCACCGCCCACTACGACGACGTCGCCACCCGCATCGCCGCCGACCTCGGCCAGCAGGTCGCCGGGTTCAGCACCAACGCCGACGGCGGCGCCACCCTCCCCGCCGCCCAGGTCCGGCAGGAACTGGCCGGGACCGCCCCGGGCGGCATCGTCATCGCCCACATGAACCGGCCCGGCTCCGGCACGGCCCGCGGCGTCGCCGCGGCCCTCCCCGCCCTGCTGTCCGCCGGCCGCACCTTCACCCGGCTATCCGACGCCCTCCACTGACGTCCCTGACGTCCGGGTGACCCCGCCGCCGGGCGCCGTCCCGATCGCCGTGGACACCGGCAGCGCCGCCGCGACCCGGAACCCGGGGCCGTACGGCGCCGCGCTCAGCAGCCCGCCGTACAGCGCCACCCGCTCGCGCAGACCGAGCAGCCCGTGCCCCGTCGACAGGTCCTGCTCCCCGTCCGGCGCACGGCCGGCCCCGTCGTCCACCACCTCGATGAGCAGCGCCCGGTCCCAGGTGATCCGCACGACGGCCCGGGTGCCGGGACCGGCGTGCTTGGTGATGTTGGTGGCCGCCTCCTGGACGAGCCGGTACGCGGTCTGGCTGACGCTGTCGTCGATCCGCAGCGGCGTTCCCCGGGTCTCCAGGGAGATGTCGACGCCTGCCTCGCGGACGTCCCTCAGCAGCCGCTCCAGATCGCCCAGACCGTGGCTGTACTCCTCCTCGACCGGGGTCTCCGCGGTGCGCAGCAGCCGCAGCATGTGCCGCAGCTCGGCCATGGTGGCCCGCCCCAGGTTCTCGATGTGCCCGAAGGCCTCCCCGCGCGCGGGATCCTCGAACGCCGTGACCTTCGCCGTCTCGGCCCGCATCACCATGACGGCCACCGCGTTGGCGACGATGTCGTGCAGTTCCCGCGCGATCCGCAGCCGTTCCTGGGTGACCCGCCGGCGGGTGTCGGCGACCTCCTGCCGGTGGCGTTCGGCGGCGTCCTCGGCGGCCCGGCTGAGCCTGGCGAAGCCCCAGACCACCAGGGTCACCGGCACGTAGAACGCGAGGTTCGCGACCAGCACGGACACCACCCGGGGGCCCTCGTAGTCGGTGACGGTGTAGGAGATCGCCAGTCCGAGCGGGACGAGGGTCAGCCCGAGGGCCGTCAGCGCGACGGGCCGGCGGCACTGCGCGGCGACGGTGTAGAGGGCGATCATCAGGCCGAAGCACGGGACGTAGTCGAGCGCCCCGGCCATCGAGAGGATGTCGGAACCGGCGGAGATCACCCAGACGGCCGCGAAGACCGCGACCGGCCACCGCCGTCGCAGCACCAGCGCGCCGGCCTCGCCCACGGCGAGGACGACCATCCAGAAGCGCTGCTGCCAGCTCGCCCAGGGAGCGATCACGGTGCCGAAGTAGAACAGCTCCGGGACGATCGCCGCCAGGGCCAGTGCCACGTCCTGCCAGCCGACGGCCCGCGCGCCGTCGGGCGCGCGGGCGTCCCGCGGACGGTCCGGCGGCAGGCCCGGGGGTGGGGTCTGCGGCCGGTCCTGCGGCGTCGTCGTGGTCATCGCGGTCGCTCCACGATCCGCTCAGTCCGCCGACGCCGGGTAGCCGACGCCCGACCTCGACGCCGAGTGGCGCCCACAGGTGGGACTGGTGCCGCAGGTGCCCCAGGCGTAACGCTCGACGCTGCGGACGACGACGACGCCGTCCGCACGGCCGAGCCACCAGGTGTCCTGCGGACCGGACTCCTTCTTCGGGCGCGCCACCCGGAGACCGAGGTCGGCGTAGGCCGCCCACTGGTCGCCGTGGTGGCGGGTCAGGAGCTCGGCGAGCTTCACCGGCGTGGAACTCACGTCGGCGACCTCGAACTCCGTCGGCCAGACCAGCGTCAGGACCGCCGCGGCCGTGATGACCTCGTGATCGTTCACCGCGGCCAGGCTGATCCCCCCGACCGGGATCGTCTCGGTCGCGTCGTCGGCCCCGGGTGAACGGGATATCCGGACGAGGTATCTCTTCCAGGGGCTCGCCACGTCCTCGGGCGGGTCGGGGACGAGCACGCTCGCCGGACCGACCATGAACCCGTACGCCAGTGGCTCGCCGGGCGCCTCGCCGGGCGTCCGGGCGTGCACGGAGACGTGAAGAGCGGGTACTCCGGTCACGTATTCATGACTCATTGTTACTCCTCGTAATCGTTCCGGCCCGCTCCGGTCTCTGCGGGGGACCTGCTTCCACCCTGGCCCCGACCCTGTCCCAGGAGCATGAGCCTGCGGCCCCACCTTCGCCCCGACCTGCGGACTTCCCGTCCGTGCCCGCATCGTGTGATCGGCCGTCATGACATTTGTCACCGAGCGGTGCTGAGAATCCTCATCACCCTCGGTGAGTGCACGCACTTCTGTCGCCCCGGGGCCGCTGGAAGGCTGAACCGCATGACCGAGCGCCTCCCCGCCCTCCGCCTCCTGCTGGCCGACGACGAGCCCGGCCGCAGGACCGCCCTGGCCGCCCTGCTGGCCTTGCAGGAGGGCCTCACCGTCGTCGCCGAGGCCGACTCCGCCCGGGCCGCGCTGGCCCTGGCCGCGAGCCGCCGCCCCGACGTCGCCGTCCTCGCGCTGCGCTCACCCGGTCTCGACCCGTCGCTGCTGCCGGCCTGCCCGACCGTGATCCTCACGACCCACGACCGGCCGGGCGACCTCCGCCGCGCCCTGCGCGCCGGCGCGGGGGCCTACCTGCCGCGCAGCGGCTCCGCCGCCGACCTCGCCCACGCCGTCCGCACCGTCCACCGGGGCGGCCGCTACCTCCACCCGGACACCCTCGCCCCGGACACCGCCGTCCTGACCGCCGACGAACTCGACGCCCTCGACCTCACCGCCACCGGCAGCCCCGTCCCCCCGCCGGCCGCCCGCCACCTCGCCTCCGCCGCCGCCAAACTCGGCACCACCACCCCGGCCGCCGCCCTCCGGCGGGCTCGGCACCACGGGTGGATCTGACGGCTGCGCCCCCGGCTCGTGAGGTGCGCCCGTTCCACGCGCCGATCGCGTGGGCGAGGTCGTTGCGGCCGGCCGGGGTGCGGGGTGACGGCCCGGCGATCTCCGTGCTCACCCCGTCCCCCCCCGGGGTCGAACGAACCCCAACTGCCGTGCGGCAGACCGGCGGAAGGGGGCCTGGAGCCGTCCGGGCCGCCGCCGTGCCGTCTACCGCAGGACCGTGATGGCGGTGGCGAGGTGCCCGTCGTGGACGCGCCAGCGCCCCGCCAGGGTGGGCAGGGGCGAGGGGACGAGGAGGGTGGCGGTGAAGGTGCCGTCGGGGCGGAGCGTGAGGTCGGCCTCGGAGAAGTCGAGGAAGCGCCGGGTGAGCGGGAACCAGGACTTGTAGACGGACTCCTTGGCGCTGAACAGGATGCGGTCCCAGGGGGTGCCGGGGTCGGACGCGAACAGCGCGCCGTTGCGCTCCTGCTCCGCCGGGAGGGCGATGGCGTCGAGCACGCCCTCCGGCAGGGGGAGGGCGGGCTCGGCGTCGATGCCGACGGAGAGGACGTCCCCGGCCCGGGCGACGGCGGCGGCGCGGAAGCCGGCGCAGTGGGTGAGCGAGCCGACCACGCCCTCCGGCCAGCCGGGGGCGCCGCGCAGGCCGGGGACCAGCGGGCGGTACGGGACGCCGAGGCGGGTGAGGGCGAGGCGGGCGCAGTGGCGGACCGTGGTGAACTCCCGCTGCCGCGATGCGACGGCGCGGGCGATGACCGCCTGCTCCTCGGGTTCGAGGCGGGCCTCGGGCGGGTCGGAGTAGGCGGTCTCGACGACGACGGGCGCGGGCAGGAGTTCGTTGATCACTGTTCCCCCGGACAGGACGGACGACGGATGACACGAGCCATCCGGAGGATAGCGTGATGATCCGCTATTCGAAGGCGGCGGCGGCCTCCCGCAGCGCGCTCGCCACGACGGCGGGGTCGTCCGGCGCGGGGTCCCCCGGCAGGTAGGTGACGGCGCGCAGCTCGCCGCTGTACCGGAAGGAGCGGTGGCGCTCGTAGACCGGCCAGGAGACCGGCGACCTGCGGTCGACGCCGACGCTGATGCCCTGGAACGGGGCCATGCCGATGAGCTGGTGGACCGGGCCGAGCCGGCCGGTCTCCTCGCCGTCGACCAGGACGCGGAACTCCCACCGCAGGCCGGCCACGGCGGTCGCCTCGACGCCGACCAGGCGGGCGCCGGGGGCGAGCGGTCCGGCGTCGGCCTCGAAGAGTTCGCCGTACTGGTTGTAGGCGAGGTGCAGCCGGCCGTCCTCGACGTAGAGGCTGTAGCCGCCGCCCTGGTCGCCGTGCGAGACCAGGACGCCCGCGTCCCCGGCGCCGTGGTGGGCGAGTTCGACCTCGACGGCGAAGGAGCGGAAGGAGATCAGCCGCGAGGAGCGGTACCGCTCCAGTTCGGGCGTTCCGGCGAGCAGGCGCAGCGGGCGGCGCAGCCCGGCGTCGTCGGGGTGGCGGCGGGCGAGGGCGCCGCTGCCGTCGGTGAGCGGGAAGACGCCGTTGCGCCAGGCGGCGGCCTCCCACGCCTCGGACAGCTCCTTGACCAGGCCCGGGTGTTCGGCGGCGAGGTCGTGGATCTCGGTGGGGTCGGTGCGCAGGTCGTACAGTGCCCACTCGCCGTCGTCGTAGGGGGCGCCGGGGCGGTGCAGGGTGACGAGCTTCCAGCCGTCGCGGTAGTAGCTGCGGTTGCCGGTCATCTCGCAGTACTGCTCGGGGTGGGTGGAGCCGGCGGCCGGGTCGCGCAGCACGGGCGCGAAGCTGAAGCCGTCCAGGGACTGCACGGTCCGCCCGGCGCGCCGCTCGGGCCGTTCGACGCCGGTGAGGTCGAGCAGGGTGGGCAGCAGGTCGGTGACGTACTGGTACGGGGTGCGCACGCCGGGGTCGCCCTCGGCGCGCGGGAGGCCGGCGGGCCAGGAGAGCACGAACGGCACGCGCACGCCGCCCGCGTGGGTCTGGCCCTTGTAGAGGCGGAACGGGGTGTTGGAGGCCATGCCCCAGCCGCGCGGGTAGTGGACCAGGGAGCGCGGGCCGCCGATCAGTTCGATCTCGCGTTCGACGTCGGGGTTCCAGTCCTCCGGGAGGGCGGGGTGGTGGACGAAGCGGCTGAAGTAGCTGCGGGTGCCCTCGGCGCCGCCCTCGCCGGTGCCGCCGTTGTCGGAGGTGAACACCACGATGGTGTTGTCGAGTTCGCCGAGTGCGGCGAGGGTGTCGAGCAGCCGGCCGAGGTTCTGGTCGACGTTGTCGACCATCGCCGCGTAGACCTCCATGTAGCGGGCGTACAGCTGCCGCCGGGCGGGGTCGAGTTCGCTCCACGGGCCGACCTCGTAACCGGATTCGGCGTTGCGGTCCGGCAGTTCGGTGCCGGGCGGGAAGTGTCCGGCGGCGAGCTGGCGGGCGAACCGGGCGGCGCGCAGCTCGTCCCAGCCGCCGTCGTAGCGGCCCCGGTGCCGGGCGAGGTCCGCGGGCTTGGCCTGCAGCGGGCCGTGCACGGCGTTGTGGGCGAGGTAGAGGAAGAACGGCTTGTCGGCGTCGTGGGCGCGCAGCGACGTCACCATGTCGATGGCGCGGTCGGTGATGTCGTCGGTGTAGTAGTAGTCGTCGGGGAGTTCGTCGATGTCCAGTGGGCTGTTGTCGCGGACGAGCTGGTGCGGGTGGAAGAGGCTGGTGAGGCCTTCCAGGACGCCGTAGTACTGGTCGAAGCCCTTCTGCAGGGGCCAGTTGGCGCGGTTGTCGGCGGCGTTGGAGGCGGAGTCGCGGGTGAGGTGCCACTTGCCGACGGCGTAGGTGGCGTAGCCGGCGTCGTGCAGCAGTTCGGCGAGGGTGGGGATGTCGTCGGCGATCTCCATGCCGTAGCCGGGGAAGCCGGGGTCGGCGTTGGCGACGAAGGAGTAGCCGACCCGGTGCGGGTTGAGGCCGGTGAGCAGGGCGGCCCGGGCGGGGGAGCAGAGCGGCATGGTGTGGTAGTTGGCGAGCTTGACGCCGCGCTCGGCGAGGCCGTCCAGGGCCGGGGTGGGGACTTCGGAGCCGAACGGGCCGATGTCGCTGTAGCCGAGGTCGTCGACCAGGACCACGACGACGTTGGGCGCGCCCTCGCGCGGGCGGACCCGCCGGGGCCAGGCGGGGGTGGACTCGCGGAAGGTGCGGCCGACGGTGCCGGGGAAGCCCGCGTACGGGTCGCGGTGGGCGGTGCCGGGCGGGGTCTCGGTCATGCGGTGCTCCGGGTGGTGAGGGCGGCGGGCCTGGTCTCCAGGCGCGGGACGGCGGCCAGGAGTTCGGCGGTGTACGGGTGTTCGGGCGCGGTGACGACCCGGTCGGCCGGACCGGTCTCGACGATCCGGCCGCGGTGCATGACGGCGATCCGGTGGCTCACCTGCCGGACCACCGCGAGGTCGTGGGCGATGAACAGCAGGGCGAGGCCGAGTTCGCGCTGGAGGCGGGCGAGCAGGTCGAGCACCTGGGCCTGGACCGAGACGTCCAGGGCGGAGACCGGCTCGTCGCAGATCAGCACGCTCGGCTCGGGCGCCAACGCCCGGGCGATGCCGATGCGCTGGCGCTGGCCGCCGGAGAAGGCGCGCGGGTGCCGGTCGGCGCTCTCGGGGTCGAGGCCGACCTGCTCCAGCAGTTCGGCGACCCGCCGGGCGCGCGCGGGGCGGTCGCCCAGGCCGTGGGCGATCAGCGGCTCGGCGACGATCTGGCCGACGGTCATCCGGGGGTTGAGCGAGGCGTACGGGTCCTGGAAGACCAGCTGCAGCTCGCGCCGGGCTCCGCGTTCACCGCCGTGCCCGAACTCCCGTCCGCGGAAGCGGATCTCGCCACCGCTCGGGGCGTGCACCTGGACCAGTGCGCGGGCCAGCGTGGACTTGCCGGAGCCGGACTCGCCGACCAGGCCGAGCGTCTCGCCGGGGTGCAGCACCAGGTCGACGCCGTCCAGCGCGGTGACCGCGCGTCGCCGTGAGCCGTAGGTCTTGCGCAGGCCGGTGACGGTGAGCAGCGGCTCGGGCCCCGGCACGCTGTTGGCGGCCGCCTCCGAGGGCGCCTCCAGCCGGGGGACGGCGGCCAGCAGCTCCTTGGTGTAGGGGTGGCGCGGTGCGGTGAGGACGTCGGCGGTGGCGCCGGACTCGACCACCCGGCCGTGCCGCATGACCAGCAGCCGGCGGCAGGTCTGGGCGATCACCCCGAGGTCGTGGCTGATCACCACCAGGGCGGTGCCGGTCTCCCGGTTGATCCGGGTGAGCAGCCGCAGGATCTGCTGCTGGACGGTCGGATCGAGGGCGGTGGTCGGCTCGTCGGCGACGAGCACCTCGGCGTCGTTGGCGAGCGCGAGGGCGATCATGATGCGCTGGCGCTGGCCGCCGGAGAACTGGTGCGGGTGGTCGCGCAGCCGTCCGGCGGCGTCGGGTATGCCGACCAGATCGAGCAACTCGACGGCGCGGGCGGCGCGTTCGCGCTTGTCCGGCCGGTTGCCGTGGGCCCGCAGGGCCTCGTCGAGGTGCTTGCCGACGGTCAGCACCGGATTGAGCGAGGACATCGGGTCCTGGAAGACCATGGCGATCCGCCGGCCGCGTACGGCGCGCAGGGCGCGCTCGGGCAGGGCGGCGAGGTCCTGGCCGGCCAGCTCCACCGAGCCGCCGGTGATCCGCCCGCCGTCGGGGAGCATGTGCAGCAGGGCGAGCGCGGTGGTGGACTTGCCGGAGCCGGACTCGCCGACCAGGCCGAGGGTGTCCCCGGCGGCGAGTTCGAAGCCGACGCCGTCCACGGCGGTGGTGCCGTCGAACGCCACGGAGAGGTCGGTGACCCGCAGCACGGTGCGGTCAGGGTGGCCGGTCATCGGCGGATCCCCCGGTTCAGGGCCTCGGCGATCAGCGTGAAGCCGAGCACCAGCGCGGTGGTGACGGCCAGCGGGGCGGCCGCGAAGGTCGGATGGGTGGCGAGGTAGCCGACGGACTGGCTGAGGATCGAGCCGAGGGTCGGCTCCGGCGGGCGCACGCCGAGCCCGAGGAAGCTCATCGCGCCCTCGATGAACACGCCGACCGACAGTGCCACCGCGGTCTGCACGATCAGCGGGTCGACGGCGTTCGGCAGCACGTGCCGCAGCAGCACCCGGGCCCGGGTGGCGCCGCCGACCCGGGCGGCCAGCGCGTACTCGCGCTCCCGCTGGACCAGGATTCCCGAGCGCAACTGGCGCCCGAACAGCGGTACTTCGGCGAGTGCGATGACGATGAACACCGGCCAGCGGCCCGGCCCGAGCACGGCCGTGACGGCCAGCGCCAGGATCATCCCGGGGAAGGCGAGCACCAGGTCGAAGGCCCGCTGGACGGCGGTGTCCGCCCAGCGGTGGGTGGCCGCGAGCAGGGCGAGCGAGCAGCCGAGCAGCGCGCCGACCGGCACCGCGCCGAAGGTCAGCGCGAGGTCGGTGGTGATGCCGTGCAGGACCCGGCTGAGCAGGTCCCGCCCGAGGTCGTCGGTGCCCAGCGGGTGGTCGGCGCTCGGCCCGGCGAGGGCCAGCGGGCCCTGGGCGTCGGGGTCGTGGTCGGTGAGCAGCGGGGCCAGCAGCCCGGCCAGGGCGACGGTGCCGACCAGGACGAGCCCGGTCAGCCCGCGGGCGGTGAGCAGCCCGGCGAGGTACCGGTTGCGGACGGCGGCGCGCGCGGGGCGCGCCGGGGAGGGGGCGGGGGCGGTCAGGGCGGTCATCGGTTACTCCCACCGGATCCGGGGGTCGAGCCAGGCGTACACGAGGTCGGTGAGCAGTTGGACGGCGACGTAGCCGGCGACGACCAGCAGCAGCACGGCCTGCACCACCGGGTAGTCGCGGCGCAGCACGCCCTGCTCGACGAGCTGGCCGAGCCCGGGCCAGGCGAAGATCCGCTCCACCAGCACCGCCCCGGCGACCAGGTGGCCGACCTGAAGGCCGAGCACGGTGACGGCGGACGGCAGCGCGTTGGGCAGGGCGTGCCGCCAGACGATGCGGCGGCGCGAGACGCCGACGGCGGTGGCGGTGCGCACGTAGTCCTCGGAAAGCGCCCGCTGGATGCCGTCGGTGAGGTAGCGGGCGAGCACGGCGGCGCTGGGCAGGGCGAGGCAGACGGCGGGCAGCAGCAGGTACTGCAGCGCCAGGTCGGGGGCGTCGAGCAGGGACTCGTGGCCCCCGGCGGGCAGCAGCCCGAGGGTGACCGCGAACAGCAGCACCAGCAGCACGCCGGTGACGAACGGCGGCACGGCCAGCACGGCCGTGGTGAAGGCGCGCACGGCGGCGGCGACCGGCCGGCGTTCGGCGGTGGCGCCGAGCACGCCGAGCGGCAGGGCCAGCAGGACGACCAGCAGCAGGGCGGCGGCGGTGAGCTGGACGGTGGCGCCGAGGCCGTCGCCGATCAGTTCGGAGACCTGGCCGCCGATCGAGTAGCTGGGCCCGAGGTCGCCGGTGAGCAGGTCGCCGAGCCAGCGCAGGTACTGGGTCACCAGCGGCTCGTCGAGCCCGAGCCGGGCGCGGATCGCGTCGACGGCCTGCGGTCCGGCGTCGGGGCCGGCCAGCGTGGTGGCGGGGTCGCCGGGGATCAGCCGGAGGATGAGGAAGACCAGGAAGGAGGCGAGGAGGAGGACGAGCAGCCCGGAGGGCAGCCGCTTGAGGAGGAAGGTTCGCATGGGTTCGGGCCGTCCGCTCAGGCCGTGAGGTAGGCGTCGTCGAGGTTGAGGTAGCCGAACTTGTTGAGGGTGGCGCCGCGGGCCTTGCCGCCGGCGACCTCGCTGAGGCCGGCGATGGCGAGGTCGATCACGAACTGCTCGTCGAGCAGGGTGTCGGTGATCTGCCGGTAGAGCGCCTTGGCCTCGTCGCTGTCGCTGTCCGGCCGCTTCCAGGCGCGCTGCACGATGTCGGTGTAGGCGGGCGAGGAGAAGTGCGAGCTGTTCTTCGCCTCGTTGAACGGGTAGGCGCTCACCGCCAGGGTGGCGGGGTGGAGTTGGGCGAAGCCGTGGCTGAGCGTCCACAGCGCGGGCATGGCCTGGGCGATCAGCTGCTTCTGCATGGTGGGCGAGTCGGTGGGCTGCAGCACGGTCTCGATGCCGACCTGCTTGAGGTCGTACTGGAGGATCTGCGCGACGGCGGTGTTGCCGGGGTCGTTGCTGTGCGCGAACGGCAGGGTGATGCCGGAGAGTCCGGCGTCCTTGAGCAACTGCCGGGCGCGCTCGGGGTCGTGGCGGTAGTGGGCGGCGGCCTCCGCGCTGTACGCGGGGGAGGACTTGGGCCAGGGCGTGGCGGAGACGGTGCCGGAGCCGCCGAGCGCCTGCTGGACCAGCCGCTCGCGGTCCACGGCCCAGGCGATGGCCTGCCGGACGCGCTTGTCGCCGACGTGCTCGGCCGTGAGGTTGGCGCCGATGTAGTACGCGCCGCCGCCGGTGTCGTAGGAGGTGACCCGGAACTGCTGGTCGCTGCGCAGGGTGGTGAGGTCCTTGCCGCGCACGTGGTAGGAGAGGTGGGTCTGGCCGGTCTTCAGGGAGGAGAGCAGTGAGTCGCTCTGGGGGATCACCCGGATCTCGACGCCGTCCAGGTAGGGGCGGCCGGGGTTCCAGTACTTCTCGTTGCGGGCGAAGGTGAGCGAGCTGCCGGGCTTGCGCTCGGTGAAGGTGTAGGGGCCGGTGCCGACCAGCTTCGTCCCGGCGAAGGCCTCCTCGACGGTCTCCGAGTCCGGGATGATCATGAACTCGAAGAGGTCGAAGAGGTTGCTCACCGGGTGGGCGAGGACGAGGGTGAGCTCGTGGTCGCCGTTCTTGCGGAAGTCGGTGACGGCGGCCGCGGTCGAGCGCAACTGGGCGGAGCGGGCCGGGTTCTGCAGGTTCTTGACGGCGAACACGACGTCGTCGGCGGTGAACCGGCGGCCGCTGTGGAAGGTCACGTCCTCGCGCAGCTTCAGGGTCACGCTGCCGCCGTCCGGGGCGACCTCCCAGGAGGTGGCCAGCTCGGGCTGCGGCTTCAGCTGGTCGTCGTAGCGGGTCAGGGTGTTGAAGACGAGGCGCTGGACGAGGGTGTTGGCGCTCTGGGCGAACAGCAGGGCGGGGGTGAAGTCGACACTGGCGCCGACCGTGAGGACGCCGCCGCGACGCGGGCCCGTCGCGTCGCCGGCGGTCCGGCCGGCGGCGGTGTCGGCGGCCGAGCGGCAGGCGGCCAGGGCCAGCAGGCCGGCGCCGGCGAGGCCGCCGCGGAGCAGCGCCCGGCGGGAGAGCGGGGAGGCGGAGGGGAGGCTGGTCACGAGTGGGGTCCTCTGCGGGAAGGGGTCTGCGGGGTCGGGTCGGTGGCGGGGGCTTGTTCAGGAGGTCAGGGCGTGCACCGGGCGGGCGTACACGGCGCCGAGCGCGGGGATCCCGGCGGCCACGGCGAGCACATCGGCGCCGAGGCGCTGGGCGACCACCAGACCGGCGTCGCGCCGCAGCCGCGAGCGGCGGGCGAACTCGGTGCGCACCACGTCGAGATAGACCGGGTCGAGGCAGGAGAAGTGCTCGGTCAGCACCAGCAGGTCGGGGTTGACGACATCGGCCAGCAGCGCGAGCGCCCGGCCGATGATCTCCGCGCGCCGCCGCACCAGCCGGTCGGCCCGCGGGTCGCCGGCCTGGACGGCGGCCACCAGCGCGGCGCGGTCCGGCCGTTCGGTGATCCCCTCGGCCGCCGCCGCCTCGAACAGCGTGGTGTCCGAGGCGGCGACCGCCAGGCAGCCGGTCCGGCCACAGGGACAGAGCGCGTCGCTCTCCGGCACCGGCAGGTGGGCGAGGTCCCCGGTGGGCGAGGCCGGACCGATGTGCACGGTGCCGGCCACGGCCAGGGCCGCGTCCACCACATGGGCGACGAACAGGTGGACGACCGAGCGGCGGGCCGCCGGGTGCCCGAAGAGGATCTCCGCCTGGGTCAGTGCCCGGGCGTGGTTGTCCACCTGGACCGGCAGCCCGGAGGCCTCCGTCAGCAGCCCGCGGAGCGGCACATCCCGCCATTTGAGGGGATCATGACGGACAATCACGCCGCGCTCGCGGTCGACCGCGCCGCCGGTGACGGCGCCGAGGCCGACGACGGTGCGGCCGTCCGGGACGGCGGCCAGCAGCCCGGGCAGCCGCGCCAGCAGCGGCCGCAGCACGGTCGGTCCGGTGCGGCCCCGGTGGCTCAACTCGCGCTGGTGCAGCACGTTTCCGCGTGCGTCGAGGAAGGCGAAGTGGGTGGACGGCAGTCCGATGTGCAGACCGGCCACCGCGATCCGGTCGGTGTCGACGTCCACCGGCAGCTGTGGCCGGCCGACCGCTCCGGCGCCGGGGGTGGCCGACTCGGGCCGCTCGCGCAGCAGCCCGAGTCGGGTGAGGTCGACCACCTGGCGGGAGACGGCGGCCGGGCTCAGGCCGGTGAGCGCGGCGACCCGGCTGCGGGCCACCGGACCGTGGTCCAGGACGGTCCGCAGGACGGCGGCGGCGTTGACGTCCCGCCGTGCGTCCCCGGTGCGTGGCCGGGCGGCGGTGGCGGTTCCGCCCGGTGCGCCGGTCTCGGTGAACATCCCTCGCCCTCCCTGGAGTCGGTGGTGGTCAGCGCCCGGCGGCCTCGGCCTCCAGCTCCTCGGCCGGCACCAGCCCGGCCACCCGCGGCGGGTCGGCGGGCTCCAGCAGACGGCTCGGCGTGCCGTCCACGCCCGTCGGCAGGTCGCCGTCCAGGGTGATCCGGCGCACCAGGCGCGGCTCGTCGCCGTAGTCGTTGACGGCGTAGTGCTGGGTGGCGCGGTTGTCCCAGATCGCGACGTCGCCGACCTGCCAGTCCCAGCGCACGGTGTTCTCCAGCCGCTCCACGTACCGCTGGAACAGCTCGATCAGCGCCTTGCTGTCGGCGCCCGAGACGCCCTGGATCCGCTGGGCGAAGGCACCGAGCAGGAGGCTCTTCTCGCCGGTCACCGGGTGGACGCGGACCACCGGGTGCTCCGTCTTGAAGGCGGTGGAGACGAACACCTTGCGGAAGAGGTTGGCAACCTCGGCGTTGTCGGCCAGCTCGGGGCGCAGCGCGAGGCTCGCCGCGTAGTCGTAGTCGTTGGTGTGCACGGCGCGCAGCGACTCGGCCAGCACCTTCAGCGGCTGCGGCAGGTCCTGGTAGGCGGCCACCGTGTTGGCCCACACCGTGGAGCCACCGGCCGGCGGCAGCTCCAGGGCGCGCAGGATCGAGGCCTTGGGGTAGGCGGGCACGAAGGTGACGTCGGTGTGCCAGTTGTTGGCGCGCACGCCCTTGGTGGCGTCCAGCTCGAAGATGTACCGGCCGTCGGCGCCCGGGACGGTGGGGTGGCCGACCGGCTGGCCCAGCAGACGGGCGAACGCCTCGTGTCCGGCGTCGTCGAGGTGCTGCTGGCCGCGGAAGAACAGCACCTTGTGCTCGTACAGCGCGGCGTCGATCGCGGCGACGGTCGCCGCGGGCAGCTCGCCGCCGAGACGCACGTCGTGCACGATCGCGCCGATCCGGCCGGCGGCGGGGGTGAGCCGGAGGTCGGTGACGGTGGAGATGGCGGTGGACATGGCGGTTCCTCGACTCTCGTGGAGGGGAATGGGGATGCGCGGGACCGCCCCGGGCCGGCGGGAGCGGGCAGGGCGGTGCTGCGGAGAACGGCACACGGGTGCCGGGGGAGGCGCGACGGCCGGGCGGCCGGGATCAGCGGGCGAGTGCCCCGCGACAACAGCGACGGCGGCGGAGGGCCGGGACGGTGCGGTGAACGGTGCTCATCGGCCCTCCTTCCGGGTCCGGGGCGCTGCGAGTGGCTCGGCGCTCATCGTGCTGAAGCCCGTGCCTCCCTGTCAATCACCCGTCCTGCCTGGTGGGAAGGGGCGTTGCGGGCGTGTGACGCCCTGTTGCGGGCGATGGTCGGGCGATGACGGGGCGACTGCGACGGCGTGTTCCCGCCTGTCGGGGGCGTGTCGGGATTACTAACTTTCGCAGCGGAAGAAACCCGGCCGACGGCGGCGGGGCCCGCCCGGAGCTCCTCCGGACGGGCCCCGCAAGTGCGGTGAGGGGGCGTCACACGCCCATCAGGCGGGCGAAGTCCAGGCCGAGGCCGCCGAGCACGGGGAGCGCGCCGAGGTCGGTGATGGCGCCGACCGGGATGCTGTAGCCCTGGTTGACCTCCCGGGGCTGCGGAGCGACGGCGGCGGGCGCGGTGCCGGGCTCGGCGGTGGCCGTGGCGGTGGACGAGGCGGCGGCGGGCCCGGTGAGGGCGGCGGTGAGCAGGGCGGTGAGGGCGGCGAGCTGGGCGAGGGTGCGCACGAGGGCCTCCGGGGGCGTGGGAACGGGCACCCTGCCGAACGCGCGGGAGAGCCGTGCGGTCACGTGCCGTCCCCCCTTCGGCGGGAGCATCCCGGTCGGCCCGCCCGCCCCCGCCCCCGCCTGTCGGTGGGAGCGGGCAGGATCGACCCCGGCAGCGGACACCGGTGGAGGGGCGGACGGACATGGCGCGGTACCTGACGGTGACGGCGGCGGTCACCATCGACACGGCACGCCTGCGGGCGTACCTGCGCGCACCCGTCGCCCCGGCCTCCACCCGGCCCGGCCCCGACTGGACCGGCCTCTGCGCCCCCTGGCACGACGAGGCCCTGCGCCGCCGCTACCGCGCCGAACTGCCCGCCGCCCTCGCCGAGTGCGACCGCTGGACCGACGGCGACCACGCGGCCTTCCTCCACGACCTCGACGAGGACGGCGCACTCACCCTCCGCCACGACGCGCCCACCGGCTCCCTCGCGCTCGACCTCGACACCCGGGTCGACTTCGAACTCCCCGGCATGATCCAGGCACTCACCGTCCTGTGCGGCCTGGCCGACGCCATGGCCGGCGACGACACCGGCCTCGTCGAACTCACCACCGACTGGAGCGAGGGGACCGTCCTGCTGCACCTGACCCCCGGACGCCCGGCCTTCCTCGACCCCGCCCGGGACGCCGCCACCCTCGCCCGCGCCCGCGACGCCGCCTTCGACACCCGCTGCGCCGCCGGAGAATCGGGCGAGGACGAGCCGGCCGGTGAGGTCCTCGACCGCCTGCTCTCCTGACAGGGTGCCCGGGCCGGACCCCGGATCCTGGCAGGCTGTCGCTGGTTCGCGGACGGCCCGCGGGCGTACCGTCCCGGGAAACGGTCGGCGCGAGGCGGAGGTCGGGGTCCGTGGGATCCGGAGGCACGGGTGTGAACGGCGGGGTGTCCTTCTGGTGGGGCCGGCTCGGGCTGCCCGAGCCGCGACCGGCGCTGCCCGGCCACCGGGAGGTCGACATCTGCGTGGTCGGCGGCGGCTACACCGGTCTGTGGACGGCGTACTACCTCAAGAAGGCCGAACCCGGTCTGCGGATCGCCGTCCTGGAGCAGCGCTTCTGCGGCTACGGCGCCTCCGGGCGCAACGGCGGCTGGCTCTACAACGGCTTCGCCGGGCGCGGCGCCTTCGCCCGCCGCCACGGCCGGGCCGGCGCCGCCGCGATGCAGCGGGTGATGGACGCGGCGGTCGGCGAGGTCGCCGACACCCTGGACGCCGAGGGCATCGACGCCGACGTGGTGCGCGGCGGCGTGCTGGAGGTCGCCCGCACCCCCGCCCAACTCGCCCGGCTGCGCGCGTTCGCCGAGACCGAGCGCTCCTACGGCCCCGACCGCGTGCGGGAGCTGAGCGCGGCCGAGACCGCCGGACGGCTGCGGGTCGACGGTGCCCTCGGCGGCGTCTGGAGCCCGCACGGCGCCCGCGTCCAGCCCGCCAAGCTGGCCGCCGGTCTCGCCGACGTCGTCGAGCGGCTGGGCGTCGAGCTGTACGAGAGCACGCCGGTGACCGCGATCCACGGCGGCCGCACGCCCCGCGCGGTCACCCCGCACGGCACCGTCGGCGCCCGGTACGTCCTGCGCGCCACCGAGGGCTTCACCTCGGGCCTCGCGGGGGAACGGCGCACCTGGCTGCCGATGAACTCGGCGATGATCGCCACCGAGCCGCTCCCGGCGTCCTTCTGGGCCGAGGCCGGCTGGGAGGGCCGCGAGGTGCTCGGCGACTTCGCCCACGCCTACATGTACGCCCAGCGCACCGCCGACGACCGGATCGCCCTCGGCGGACGCGGCGTCCCCTACCGCTTCGGCTCCCGGACCGACGTCGACGGCGCCACCCAGCCCGCCACCGTCCGCCAACTCCGGGACATCCTCCACGCGTTCTTCCCCGCCGCCCGCTCCGCCCGGATCGAGCACGCCTGGGCCGGGGTGCTCGGCGTGCCCCGCGACTGGTGCGCCACCGTGGACCTCGACCGGCGCACCGGCCTCGGCTGGGCCGGCGGCTACGTCGGCAGCGGGGTGACCACCACCAACCTGGCCGGCCGCACCCTGCGGGACCTGGTGCTCGGTCACGACACCGAGCTCACCCGCCTGCCCTGGGTCGGCCACACCGTCCGCCGCTGGGAGCCGGAACCCCTCCGCTGGCTCGGCGTGCACGCCCTCTACGCCGCCTACCACGCGGCCGACCGCCGGGAGTCCGGCCGTCGCCGCCCCACCACCTCGCCCCTCGCCCGCCTCGCCGACACCGTCGCCGGACGGTAGTCGGGCCGCCGGGACCCGGTAGCCGGGCCCCGGCCGAGTGACCGGCCGGGCCCCGGCGGCCCAGGGGCGGGCTCAGGCGCCGACGTACTCCGCGAGGTGCTGGCCGGTGAGGGTGCTGCGGGCGGCGACCAGCGCGGCGGGGGTGCCCTCGAAGACGATGCGGCCGCCGTCGTGGCCGGCCCCCGGGCCGAGGTCGATGATCCAGTCGGCGTGCGCCATCACCGCCTGGTGGTGCTCGACGACGATCACCGACTTCCCGGAGTCGACCAGGCGGTCCAGCAGCCCGAGGAGCTGCTCGACATCGGCCAGGTGCAGCCCGGTGGTCGGCTCGTCGAGGACGTAGACGCCGCCCTTGTCGCCCATGTGGGTGGCCAGCTTCAGACGCTGCCGCTCGCCCCCGGACAGGGTGGTCAGCGGCTGGCCGAGGCTGACGTAGCCGAGGCCGACGTCGGCCAGCCGGGTCAGGATCCGGTGAGCGGCCGGCACCCGGGCCTCGCCGGCGGCGAAGAAGGCCTCCGCCTCGCTCACCGGCATCGCCAGCACCTCGCTGATGTCCCGCCCGCCGAGGTGGTACTCCAGCACCGAGGCGTCGAACCGCCGGCCCTCGCAGTCCTCGCAGGTGGTGGCCACCCCGGCCATCATCGCCAGGTCCGTGTAGACGACGCCCGCGCCGTTGCAGGTCGGGCAGGCGCCCTCGGAGTTGGCGCTGAACAGGGCCGGCTTCACACCGTTGGCCTTGGCGAACGCCTTGCGGATCGGCTCCAGCAGACCGGTGTAGGTGGCCGGGTTGCTGCGCCGCGAGCCGCGGATGGGGCTCTGGTCGACCGAGACCACGTTCTCCCCGGCCGGGATCGAACCATGCACCAGCGAGCTCTTCCCGGAGCCCGCCACACCGGTGACCACGACCAGCACGCCCAGCGGGATGTCCACGTCGACGTCGCGGAGGTTGTGCGCGCGGGCGCCGCGGACCGGCAGCCTGCCGGTGGGCGTGCGCACCGACTCCTTCACCGACGCCCGGTCGTCGAGGTGCCGGCCGGTGACCGTGCCCGCCGAGCGCAGGCCCTCCAGCGGGCCCTCGTAGCAGACCGTGCCGCCCGCCGAGCCCGCACCCGGACCGAGGTCCACCACGTGGTCGGCGATCGCGATCACCTCGGGCTTGTGCTCCACCACCAGCACCGTGTTGCCCTTGTCCCGCAGCTGCCGCAGCAGGCCGTTCATCCGCCGGATGTCGTGCGGGTGCAGACCGGTGCTGGGCTCGTCGAAGACGTACGTCACGTCGGTGAGCGAGGAACCGAGGTGGCGGATCATCTTGACCCGCTGCGCCTCGCCGCCCGACAGCGTGCCGGCCGGCCGCTCCAGGGAGAGGTAGCCGAGGCCGATCTCCACGAAGGAGTCCAGGGTCTGGCGCAGCGCGGTGAGCAGCGGCGCCACCGAGGGCTCGTCCAGGCCGCGCACCCACGCGGCGAGGTCGCTGATCTGCATCCGGCACGCGTCGGCGATGCTGATCCCGGCGATCTTCGAGGACCGGGCGGCCTCGGTCAGCCGGGTGCCGTCGCACGCGGGGCAGGCGGCGAAGGTGACCGCGCGGTCCACGAACGCCCGGATGTGCGGCTGCATCGCCTCCCGGTCCTTGGCGAGGATGGACTTCTGGACCTTGGGGATCAGCCCCTCGTAGGTGAGGTTGATGCCGTTGACCTTCACCTTGGTCGGCTCGCGGTGCAGGAAGTCCCGCAGCTCCTGCTCGGTGTAGTCGCGGATCGGCTTGTCCGGGTCGAGGAAGCCGGAGCCGCTGAAGATCCGGGTCATCCAGCCGTCCCCGGTGTAGCCGGGCACCGTGATCGCGCCCTCGGCGAGCGACTTGGTGTCGTCGAAGAGCTGGGTGAGGTCGATGTCCGAGACCGAGCCCCGGCCCTCGCAGCGCGGGCACATGCCGCCGGTGATGCTGAAGCTGCGCCGCTCCTTGACCGTGGTGCCGCCGCGCTCCACGGTGACCGCGCCCGCCCCGCTGATCGAGGCGACGTTGAAGGAGAACGCCTTGGCCGAGCCGATGTGCGGCCGCCCGAGCCGGCTGAACAGGATCCGCAGCATCGCGTTGGTGTCGGTGGCGGTGCCCACGGTGGAGCGCGGGTCGGCCCCCATCCGCTGCTGGTCGACGATGATCGCCGTGGTCAGGCCGTCCAGCACGTCCACGTCCGGGCGCGCCACCGACGGCATGAAGCCCTGGACGAAGGCGCTGTAGGTCTCGTTGATCAGCCGCTGCGACTCCGCCGCGACGGTGTCGAACACCAGGGAGCTCTTGCCCGAGCCGGAGACGCCCGTGAACACCGTCAGTCGGCGCTTCGGGATCTCGATGCTGACGTCCCTGAGGTTGTTCTCGCGCGCGCCGTGCACGCGGATCAGGTCGTGGGTGTCGGCGGCGTGCGGTTCGGGTGTCTGCGCGCCGGCCCTCGTGCCCGTGGTCATCGTCTCTCCGGTTCCTCTCGCGGTGCCCTCGGTTCCGATCTAACCAGCCGGGTACGACAGGCGGGGGCTTAGGCCGGTCGGAGGCCGCGCGCTGGCGGCCGGCGGGGGCGCGCCGCACGGTGGTGGCGGGGGACGGACGACGGGAGGTGCCGGCGGTGGCGAAGCGGGCGCGGCTGTGGCGCACGGCGTCGGCGCTGGCGGCGCTGGTCGTCTGCGCCGGTGCGGTGCCGGCGACGGCCGCCGGCCCGGGGTGGGCGGTGGCCGTGGTGGACCAGGCCTCGCGGCGGGTGCTGGTGGTGCGCGGCGCCGACGGCCCGGCCGGCCGTCGCGGGCCCGACCGGCCGCCGGTGCTCTGGTCCTGGTCCGCGGACACCGCCGGCGACCTCGGCGACCTCGACCCGCGCCGCAGCTGGGAGGCCCCGGACGAGGCGAAGACCCGGGT
Source organism: Kitasatospora sp. NPDC059462 (assembly GCF_042749955.1). NCBI lineage: Bacteria > Bacillati > Actinomycetota > Actinomycetes > Kitasatosporales > Streptomycetaceae > Kitasatospora > Kitasatospora sp. NPDC059462. The sequence goes on from NZ_JBHYUU010000086.1 coordinate 22,775, forward strand.
GCGGGACGGGCGCCGGTACCTGGTGGTGACCGCCTCCGGCGGACTGGCGGCCCTCGTCGACGTCCTGAGCGGCGCCACCGCGTGGGCCGTCGACACCGGCCCGCTGGCCAATCCGCACAGCGCCGAACTGCTCCCCGACGGCAACGTGGCCGTCGCCGCCTCCTCCGGCGGCTGGATACGCCTGTACGCCGCCTCGCTCGGCCCGCGCGTCACCGCGCACGCCGAGTACCGGCTGCCGGGCGCGCACGGGGTGCACTGGGACGGGCGCGCCCGGCTGCTGTGGGCGCTCGGCGACGACGCGCTGACCGCGCTGCGGGTGGGCGGCACCGCGGCCGCGCCCTCGCTCACCGCCGAGCGGACGGTGCCGCTGCCCGAACCCGGCGGCCACGACCTGGCACCGGTGCTCGCCGCGCCCGGCCGGTTCTGGGTGAGCACGGCGGCGCACCTGTGGCGCTTCGACCCGGCGGAGGAGCGCTTCACCCGGATACGCCTGGGGAGCGAGGGGGCCGAGCGGGACATCAAGAGCGTGGGCGACGAACCCGGCACCGGGCGGCTGCTCACCGCCGCCCCGGACCACGCCGGCCCCTGCTCCTGGTGCACCTCGGTGCTCACCCTGCACCGCCCGGACGGCCACCGCCCGCTGCCCGGTGCGCACCTCTACAAGGCGCGCTGGTGGACCAGTTGGGGGAGCGGGGCATGACCCCGGGGGCCGGCGGCACGACCGGGGGAGGAAGCCGGGGGAGAGGCGGGGAACGGGCCGGACCGGGCTGGCATTCGGTGGATGCGGCTGATTTTATGCAACGCCAAACTACTCCAATAGTGGTCAGTTTCCGCTCCGGTTCCGTATACCTCCCGGTAGCGCCCCGGGCTGGGATAGCGTCCATGGCGCCGGGGGGATCCGGGCCCGCTCGACGGGCCCGCACCATCCAGAAACCCACCCCTACCCACCCCTACCCCTTCAGGGAGAGAACTGTGCGAAATTTCGTTTCCGAATCCAGGTCCGAGACCGTGGACGAGCTGCGGCTCGCGGTGGAATCGCTCGCCGCCTTCCCGGCCCGCGCCGCGTTCGGCGGGACGGAGGTCACCGACCGCCTCTCGGCGGTGGCGGATCTGTGCCGGGCGGTCGACGGCGTCCTCGACAGCCTGGTCGTCGAGGCGGCCGCCGAGGCCGCCGAGGAGGGCTGGACCGCGGCCCGGATGGCGTCCGAACACGCCGTCTACTACGCGCGGTTGCGCCGGGCGCTGCTGCTCACCGGTTCCACGGCAGAGCAGCGGTGAGCGCGGCAGCCACCGAGGCGGTGGACGTCGGCGCACACGTGGTGGCCTGTCCCACCCGGTGGAGCGACGTCGACGAGAACGGGCACATCAACAACGCCCGGCTGGTCTCCTACGTGCAGGAGGGAATTTACGACCTGTTCTGCCACCACCCGGTCGCCGTCCGGGAATCGCTATTCCCGTCCGGATTCCTGATCGCGCGGCACGAGATCGATTATCTGGAGCAGCTGTACCACCGGCCGGAACCGTTGCTGGTGCAGTTGACCGTCGAACGACTCGGGCGCAGTTCCGCGCACGTCGTGGTCAGGGTGTGCCGTGACGCGCACACATTCATGCGGGCACGGACGGTCGTGGTCGCCAGGGACGCGGTCTCCGGCCGTTCCCGCACGCTCAGCCCGTCGGAGCGCCGGTTCCTCTCCGGGTTCCTCTCCGACGAAGCGGCTCCCGTGGTGCCGCCCCGGGTGGCGATCGCCTCGCCGCGCGGATCGCTGTCCGCGGCGTCCTCCGGGCACCACCCGGTCCGGCGCCGTCTGCCGAACCCCTCCGCCCTCACCAGGGGCGTGTCGGTGATGCCGGACGGGCGTCGCGCCCGCTGACCTCCGCCGCGACCCCGACGATGAGCGGCAGGATCCTGCTGGGGCAGGATCCTGCTTGGTTGTGCGGGCGGTGGAGGACCGGGGCGGGACCGGGGCGGACCCGGGGAGCCGCAACCCGGCAGCAGGGGTGGGGAATTCGGCCGCGGCGCCGTCGCCGCCGGGCGCCGGCCGGGCGGGCACCCGCACGGCGCCCCGAAGCCGCCCGTCCGCACGGAGCGGTCCGGGACCGGTCCTGGCCCCCGAACGCCCGCTCCGGGCCGGGTCAGCGGCAGAGCGCGGCCGCGCCGATCAGCCCGGCGTCGGTGCCGAGTTCGGCACGGCGCACCTCCAGGCCGCGGACGTAGGACAGGGCGGCGTAGCGGTCCAGCTGACGGGCGAGCGGCTCGAACAGGACCGGTCCGGCCGTCGCCACCCCGCCGCCGATCACCACCCGTCGCAGGTCGACCAGCGCGGCGGTGGCGGCGATCCCGGCGGCCAGCGCCTGGGCCGCCCGGTCGAAGGCGGCCAGCGCCACCGGGTGCCCGGCCCGCGCGTCCTCGGCCACCGCGCGCGCCGAGCGGTCCGCCCCGGCGGGCCGCCAGCCCCCGGCCAGGGCCCGCCGGGCGATCGCGGTGCCGCTGGCGAGGCCTTCGAGGCAGCCGCGCGAGCCGCATGGGCAGGGCTCGCCGTCGAGGTCGACCGTGATGTGGCCGAGGTGCCCGGCGTTGCCGCTGGGGCCGGGGCGCACGGCGCCGTCCAGCACCAGGCCGGCGCCGACCCCGGTGGAGACCACCAGGCACAGCGCGTTGTCGGCGCCGCGGGCCGCGCCGCGCCAGTGCTCGGCGGCGGCCATCGCCACGCCGTCCCCGGCCAGCGCCACCCGGCGGGTGCCGACGGCGGGGTGGGCGGCGACCTCGGCGCCGAGCGGGAACTCCCGCCAGCCGGGGATGTTGACCGGGCTGACCGTGCCCCGGGCGAGGTCCACCGGCCCCGCGCTGCCGAGGCCGACGGCGGTGACCTCGCCCCACCGCGGCGCGGCGGCCAGCCGGTCCAGCACCCGGTGCACCACGGCCAGCACCTCGGCTCCCGGCTCCCGCGCCGGGGTGGGCAGCTGGACGCGGTGGGTGAGCGTCCCGGCGGAGTCGACGAGCGCACCGGCGATCTTGGTGCCGCCGATGTCGACGGCGGCGAACAGCGGGCCGGCGGCGGGCGAGGGTGTGGTCATGACGGGTGGCTCCGGGTGAGGGGCACGGGCAGGGACGGGCGCACGGACGGGGGCGGGGAGACGGGCAGGGGCGGGGCACGGACAGGGACAGCAAACAGGATCGGTCCGCCGGGGCGAGCGGCAGGGTTGCCCCCGGCGGTGCCCGTTCGGGCCGTTCCGGCCCGAACCGGCGCGGAAATCCGCCGCCGTGCGCAACGATTCGCGGCCCTCAGGACATCAAGGAAGTATGGAATCGAATCTTCTCCCGACAGCGGAACCGTCCGACGACGAAGGATCCGGGCCCACCCGGAAGTCGCCGGTCCGCTTCGTCCGCCACGGTGCGACCTTCCTCGGCGTGAGCGTGGTGTCCGGTGCGCTGCTGGCCGGCATGGCGCTGCCCGCCGTCGGCGCGCTCGGGCTGACCGCCAAGAACACGGCGGAGGGGTTCGACGACATCCCGGACGACTTCAAGACCCCGCCGCTCTCCCAGGTGACGCAGATCTTCGACGCCAAGGGCGGGCTGATCGCCAGGCTCTACGAGCGCGACCGCACCGTGATCACCGCCGAACAGATGTCGCCGTACATGCGGCAGGCCCAGGTCGACATCGAGGACGCCCGCTTCTACGAGCACGGCGCCGTCGACCTCAAGGGCGTGCTCCGCGCGATCAGCAAGAACGCGGAGAGCGGCACCGCCGCCGAGGGCGCCTCGACGCTGACCCAGCAGTACGTGAAGAACGTCAACGTCGAGAAGGCCGGCGACGACAAGGCGGCCGTCCAGGAGGCCATGCGCAAGACCCTGGGCCGCAAGATCCAGGAGCTGAAGGTCGCGATCAGGCTGGAGGAGGAGCTGACCAAGGACCAGATCCTCACCAACTACCTCAACATCACGTTCTTCGGCAACGGCGCCTACGGGGTGGAGGCCGCGTCCCAGCGCTACTTCAGCAAGTCCAACAAGGACCTCACCATAGCCGAGGCCGCCACCCTGGCCGGCCTGGTGCAGAACCCGTCGAAGTACGACCCGAAGGCGCACCCGCAGGCCGCGGTGAACCGCCGCAACGTCGTGATCGACAAGCTGCTGGAGAACAAGCACATCACCGAGGCCCAGGCCGCGGAGGCCAAGGCCGCCCCGCTGGGCCTGGCGTACAAGGACCCGCAGAACGGCTGCATCGTCGCCCAGGCGGGCATGGGCTTCTTCTGCGACTACGTCCGGCAGGTGGTCAAGCAGGACCCGGTGTTCGGCGCCAACGCGGCCGAGCGCAAGAAGTTCTGGGACCAGGGCGGTCTGAACATCCGCACCACCCTCGACCCGGAGAAGCAGGCGGCCGCCCAGAACGCGGTGAGCTCCAACGTGCGGGTCACCGACAGCGTCTCGGCCGCCGCGACCATGGTCGAGCCGGGCACCGGCAAGATCGTCGCGATGGCCCAGACCCGGCCGTACGGGATCGACCGGGCCAGGAACCAGACCGTCGTCAACCTCAGCGTCGACGCGGCGATGGGCGGCGGCAACGGCTTCCAGCCCGGTTCCACCTTCAAGCCGGTCGTCGCGGCCGCGGCGATGGAGGCGGGGCTGCCGCCGACGCAGGAGTACTCGTCCCCGAACAAGATGGACTACCCGGACATGAAGACCTGCGAGGGCACCTGGAGGAACACCGGCAAGCCCAAGGTCGCGGTGCCCAACGAGTCCGCGAGCGAGGAGGGGCCGTACCAGCTGAAGCAGGCGATGGCGCTCTCGGTCAACACCTACTTCGTGCAGATGGAGAAGGAGATCGGCCTCTGCGCGGTCAAGCAGATGTCCAACAAGCTCGGCATCACCGCCCGGGCCAGCGGCAAGCCGCTGGACGAGGTCCCCTCGATGGCCCTGGGCGTCGAGGAGGTGAGCCCGCTGACCATGGCCGGCGTCTACGCGGCCTTCGCCGCCGGCGGCACGTACTGCGCCCCGGTCGCGATCACCGGCATCAGCACCATCGACGGCAAGGACGTCGCCATCCCGCCCGCCCGCTGCGACACGGCGTTCTCCGAGAGCACGGCCCGGGTACTGAACACCATCCTGAACGGGGTGACCGAGAGCGGCGGCACCGGTGCGGCGCTCCACCTGGAGGGCGACCGGCAGATCGCGGGCAAGACCGGCACCTCGGACAAGAAGAAGGCCGCCTGGTTCACCGGCTACACCCCGCAGCTGGCCACCGCGGTCTGGCTCGGCGGCCCCGACGGCGGGGTGGAGATGCGCAACATCACCATCAACGGGAAGCGCCGCACCGAGGTGTTCGGTGCCGACGGCCCCGGCCCGATCTGGCGGGACGCCATGAACCAGGCGCTGCGCGGCGCTCCGAAGCAGTCCCTGCCGATGGCGGACATCCCCGATCCGGCGCCGCGGACCGACCCGAACGCCACGGGCTCGCCGTCCGGCACCCCGTCCGGCACCCGCTCCGGTGCTCCGTCCAACGCTCCCTCCCACGCGCGTTCCGGCGCCCCGTCCAACGCTCCGTCGAACGCTCCGTCGAACGCTCCGTCGAACGCTCCGTCCAACGCCCCCTCCGATGCTCCGTCCGACAGTCAGGGCTGACGGGCGGCCGGCGCGCGCCGACGTCCCCCGGCCGGCCGGGGGACGTCGGCATGACGGGCCGCCCTACAGCGGACCCCAGCGGTAGAGCGTGGAGCCCCAGGTGGCGGTGTGCAGGAAGGAGGTCGAGAAGGTGGTCTCCTTCTTGAAGCCGTCGATCTGCCCGGGGGCCGTGATCTTGGTGTAGATGAGGTAGACGAGGGAGAGCGGGTAGACGCAGAGCCTCCAGTCGTAGGTGCCGTCCTGCACCTTGATGTCGTCGGCGGGTGCGCTGCCGCCCGGGCTGTTGAGGGTCCAGGAGTAGGTGCCGGCGTCCAGGTGCAGCGACCGGTACACGCAGTTCTCGGGCGGGGTCACGGGGGCGGGCAGCGACCCCACCTGCCCGTAGCCGGTGAGGAACTCGTGCTCGGTGACGGCGGAGGCGGGGGTGACGGCCGGGCCGGCCACCAGGGTCAGGGCGAGGGCCGGCAGGGCGAGCAGCCGGGCGAGCGTGCGCGCCCTCACCGGAGGGGTCCCCAGTTGTAGAGCATGGACTCCCAGGAGTAGGTGTACGGGAAGGAGACGTCGAACGAGGTCTCCTTGTGCCAGTACGCCCCGCCGCCCACCTTGCTGAGCTCGGTGTACGCGCCCCACATGACGGCCCGCGGGAACACGCAGAGGGTCCACTCGTAGGTGCCGTCCTGGACCTGGATGTCCTCGCTGGGGGCGAAGCCGCCCGGGGTGCTGAGGGTCCAGGCGTAGGTGCCGGGGTTCAGGTGCAGCTGGCGGGCGGTGCACTTGGCGGGTGGCGTGACGGGCGCGGGAACCGGGATCAACTGCCCGTAGCCCTGGAGGAATTCGTGCTCGTAGGCGGCGTTCGCCGGGCCCACCGCGACACCTGTCACCAGGGCGAGGACGAGGGCCGGGAGGGCGAGGAGCCAGGTGAGTCTTCGCAGCATGCGTGCCTCCGGTCGGCCGGGCGCGGGCCTGGACCGGGGCCCGGCGGTGGGGGTTCCAGTGGTCTACGCCAATTCTGCTGACCGGCGGTGCCGCTGCCCATCCCAGAACCCTGGGAGCCCGGCGGCCCCCGCCCGGCTCAGCTCCCCAGGGCGGTGAGCGCGAAGGCGCGGGTGCCGGCGACGTGGCGGCGGGCGAGGTCGGCGGCGGCCTCGGGGTCGCGGGCGCGGAGGGCGGCGAGCAACTGCTCGTGCTCGGTGCACATCGGCGTGCTGCTCTCGGGCCCCGACGTGAGGCGGAACAGCCGGCGCAGCCGCCCGTCGAGCGGGGCCATCATCTCCTGGAGCAGGGGGTTGCCGGAGAGTTCGACGATCGCCCGGTGGAAGTCGGCGTTCAGGCCGACGGTCTCGCGCAGCCGGCCGGCCTCGGCGGCGCGGCGGGTGCGGGCGAGGATGCGTTCGAGGTTCTTCAGCCCGGCGGGGGTGGCGTGCTGGGCGGCGAGGCTGGCGGCGAGGGCCTCCAGGGACTCCCGGACGGCGAAGAAGTGCTCGGCGTCGGCCGGTCCGAACCCGGCGACCACCGCGCCCTTGCGGGCCTGGACGGTGAGGAAGCCCTCGCTCTCCAGGCGCTGGACGGCCTCGCGCACGGGGACGCGGGAGACGCCCATCGTCTCGGCCAGCTCGCGTTCGACCAGGCGGCGGCCGGCGGGGTACTCGCCCTCGATGATCCGCTCGCGCAGCCGGACGTAGACGAGGTCCCGGAGCGACTGGTGGGCGTCGCCGGGCGTATCGGTCATCGGAGGCTCCAGTCGGGTGGGGGCTGCGCCTGGTCGTCGGGGCTGCCCAGATCATTTCAGATCGGCGGCCGATACCCCTTGTTTGGTATTCGGTATACCAGATAGCTTGAGGCCCCCGCCCGGTCCGCGGCCCCGCGGCCCCCGAATCCTGGACGCTCATGTGATCACCCCCGACCTCCTGCTCGACGCCACGCTGCCCGACGGCAGCACGGCCGACGTCCACCTCGCCGACGGCCGGATCGCCGCCCTGACCCCGGTGGCCGCCCGGCGGCCGGACGCCGGCGGCGGCGCCCCCTCGGCCGTCTCCCTGGGCGGCGCGCTGCTGCTGCCCGCTCTGGTCGACGGCCACGCCCACCTGGACAAGACCTTCCTCGGCGCGCCCTGGCAGCCGCACCGCCCCACCGCGGACCTGCGCACCCAGATCGCCTCCGAGCGCGTCCAGCGCCGCGAGGTCGCCCGCCGCGCCCCCGTCGCGGAGCGCGCCGAGGCGCTGGCCCGGCGGATGGCGGCGCTCGGCACGGGCCACGTCCGCTCGCACGTCGACGTCGACCCGGACACCGGCCTCGACCACCTGCACGCCCTGCTGGAGGTGCGCGAGCGCGTCCGCGACGTCATCGGCGTGCAGCTGGTCGCCTTCCCGCAGAGCGGCGTGGTCATCGCTCCCGGCGTCGCGGACCTGCTGGACGCGGCCCTTCGCGAGGGCGCCGAGCTGATCGGCGGCCTCGACCCGGCCGGGTTCGACGGCGACGTCGACGGCCAGCTCGACGTCGTCTTCGGCCTCGCCGGGCGCCACGGCGCCGGGGTGGACATCCACCTCCACGACGGCGGCCCGGTCGGCGCCTCCCAGCTGCGCGACATCGCCGACCGCACCGCGGCCCTGGGCCTCGGCGGCCGGGTCGCGGTCAGCCACGCGTACGCGCTGGGCGACCTCGGCCTCGACGAACTCCTCGGCACCGCACGGAAGCTGGCGGACGCCGGGGTGGCGATCATGACCAACGGCCCGAGCCGGTCGATGCCGCCGGTCAAGCTGCTGCACGAGTTCGGCGTGCGGGTGTTCGCCGGCTCCGACAACATCCGCGACGCCTGGTGGCCCTACGGCACCGGCGACATGCTCGAACGCGCCACCATCATCGGCCTCCAGGGCGAGCTGATGACCGACGGCGACCTGCGGCTCGCCGCCGACCTGGTGACCTCGCACGCCGCCGCCGCCCTCGGCCTCGCCGACCACGGCCTGACGCCTGGTGCCCGGGCCGACCTGGTGGCGGTCGCCGCCGGCTCCGTCCCCGAGGCGGTCGCCGCCCACCCCGAACGGCTGCTCGTCCTGCACGGCGGCCGGGTCGTGCTGGACCGCACCCGCTGACGCCCCGCGCGGTCCGCCGGGGCCCCACCCCCGGCCCCCTGCCCCACCCCTGTTGGAAGGACGCCCCCCACCGTGAACTCCTCCGCGGAAAGAACCCGGCCCGCCTCCGCCGCCACCGCCACCGCCGCCCCCACCTCCCGCGCCGCCGACGCGTCCGCGCCCGGCCGTCTCGTGGGCGGCCGGATCGGCACCACCGACCTGGTCTTCTTCGTGGTCGCCGCCGCCGCGCCGCTGACCGTCCTCGCGGGCATCGCGCCGTTCGCCATCGGCGTCGGCGGCGCCTCGGCCCCCGCCGCCTACCTGATCTCGGGCGCGCTGCTCGTGCTGTTCGCCGCCGGGTTCACCGCGATGAGCCTCTACGTGCGCAACGCGGGCGCCTTCTACGCCTACGTCGCACGCGGCCTCGGCCGCACCCTCGGCGTGATCACCGCCTACGTCGCGGTGGTCTGCTACAACCTCATCACCCCCGGCGTGGCCGCCGCGTTCGGCTACTTCGCGGCCGGGCACATCGAGCAGCGCACCGGTGCGCACGTGCCCTGGTGGCTGCTGTCCGGCGTCTGCGTGGTGGTGGTCGGCGTCCTCGGCTGGCTGAAGGTGACGCTCAGCGCCAAGGTGCTCGGCGTGGCGCTGGTCCTGGAGGTGCTGTCGCTGCTGGTGATGGAGGGCGGGGTGCTCGCCGAGCGCGGCACGGCCGCCCTCGACCCGGTCTCCTTCGACCCCTCGTTGCTCACCCAGGGCGGCGTCGCCGGGATGTTCGTGCTGGTCATCGGTGCCTTCACCGGCTTCGAGGCGACCGCGATCTACGCCGAGGAGGCCCGCGACCCGCGCCGCACGGTGCCCCGGGCGACCTTCATCGCGATCGGTTTCCTCGCCCTCTTCTACGCCCTCGGCACCTGGATCGTGATGGGCGCGTACGGCACCGACGCCGCCGTCGCGGCCGCCCGCGCCGCCGACGGGCCGGACCTCACCTTCACCGCCGCCGAGCGCTTCGTCGGCCTCTGGCTCTCCGACTCGATGCATGTCCTGATCGTGGTCAGCGCCTTCGCCTCGGCCCTGGCCTTCCACAACGCGGCGGCCCGCTACCTCTACGCGCTCGGCCGCGAGGGCCTGCTGCCCCGCCGGCTCGGCCGGATCTCGGAGCGCTCCGGCTCGCCCGGCCCCGCCGTCCTGGTGCAGAGCGGCTTCAACGCCCTGGTGATCCTGCTGGGCGCGGTGCTGGCCGCCGACCCCTACCTGGTGGTGCTGCTCTGGTCCAACAGCGTGGGCGTGCTCGGCATCATGGCGATGCAGGCGCTGGCGGCGGTGGCGGTCTGGGCGTTCTTCCGGCGCGACCGGCGCGGCATGTCGGCCTTCCGGGTGGTCTGGGCGCCGCTGCTGGCGGCCGCCGGCCTGGCCCTGCTGACGGTGCTCGCCGTCTTCAACTTCAGCCTGCTGACCGGGGCTTCGGGCGTGGTGAACGCGCTCCTGCTGATCCCGCTGCCGCTCGTGGCACTGGTCGGCTACCTGGTCGCCCGGCGGATCCGGCGCACCGACCCCGAGCGCTTCGCCCGGCTGACGGAGGTCGACGTCGAACGCGGCTGAGCCGCGCCCGCCCCGGGCGGCGCCCCCTCGGACG